>CAIKOD010000091.1 GCA_903828975.1 uncultured Methanomicrobiales archaeon
ATATCGCCTCCTGCCAGTACTCATTTTGTATAACTTTTTTCCATCACATTTTGGGCAGATGATTTTCGTCATTTTTTCCGTCTTAAAACCTTATTGGATTTAGGGGATTAAATGACACTTTACCCATTTGTAATAGTAGGATGTGGTCCCGGGATTTATCGGGGTTTATGGTAAGTCCGGCTATATGGAATGTAATCGGTGCCTGATTTGGTGAAAAAAACGGAACCTGAAAAAAACAGGACTAATAGTCAATCTATTTTGTACATTAGGGTATTCCAAAATTTAGTCACGCTCCCGAGGCTCCGCCCCGCCGCTTTGGCGGCCCCGGTCGGGATAGTATATGCTCTCCAAATCTCAGAAATTTTTTCTTTGAATGCCCCAATTGAACCCTGTCCAAGAGTATCTTAACGGGGGTGAAACCCCCTCCTGTCTAAGCAGTTCTGTTAATTTTTTTATCCGGTATAGGATTTCAACAAGGTCAAAAAAAGGGAAACTTTTTTAGTCTTCCCGTTTCCTGGGTATGGTTATTTTCCGGTTAGTTGGGAGCCGATGTGTAACTTACATCCTTCGACAGGTCGAACAGCCCATCTACCGATGTCACATCGTGGTATTCCATGTTGGTACTCTGTGAGGTACCGTTATTGCCCTGCATAATGTTTCCGTCGACGTATGCCGTGGCGCTGCCGATTGCCGCGTTTTCCAAACTTCCCGGAGTCTGGTTAATTCCATGGGCGTCGATCGAGTAATCGAGTGAGACCGTTGTGCCCGGTGCATCCGCAATTGCCCGGACACCGCTACTGGAACTTGCAGAGACTTCCGTGACGTCCATCTTACTACCTGCCTGGACAGTCTCACATTCAGCAGGTAATGTCGCATCGGTCGTGCTTCCCCATGGGCAGCAGCCTGCTGCAGACACTTCTTCCGTTCCAACTGTCTGGACGAGCACATTTTCATCCGATACCATCCGACCGCCGTCCCCGCCGTCGAACGTGATAATCCTGTCAGTC
The DNA here is from genome assembly GCA_903828975.1 of uncultured Methanomicrobiales archaeon. GTDB lineage: Archaea > Halobacteriota > Methanomicrobia > Methanomicrobiales > Methanospirillaceae > CAIKOD01. Next base: position 1,008 of record CAIKOD010000091.1, read on the forward strand.
TGGAGATTATCCTGCCCGTTTACCACGTTACCGGTATTGATATTCGTATTCTTGGAATAATCTGTTACACCATTAATTGCCACTGTGTTTTCAGAATAGGCAATTGTTGAGGTACCCTGCTGGAGAGCAAAGTCGGTGTGTGACTGAAAAATGCCATCCACGTGCGCTGAAGTCTGCACCGTAATACCAGAAGATTCACTTCCGGCCGGTTCAGGACGAGCAGCCATGGCTGAGCCGGAAACTGCAATAAGGACCACCATCGCCAGGATGATCACACCTACCGATACGGGTTTCTTCACTGTTGCCACCTTGATCAATAACTATGTAAGCATCGGAATTATGTTATCGAAGTATATAATATTACGGTAATACGGGATAATAAAATAATCGGCTCTGTTGAAAGGGATGGCAAAAATAGGAAAGGGGCGGTTATTGAGTGGAAGTGAGGGATATCCCCGATAATCCATTGTGAATTATTTTTAACATTTAGGTTTATTAAAAGCCTTTATTTCTTTTCGACCAAACCGTCTTTCATGTAAATAATCCGATCGAAATACGTTTTATGCCACTCCTCGTGAGACACCATAATAATCGTCTGACGGAGGTCCCCGTTCAGTTTTTTGAACAGGTCAAGAATAATACGGGAGTTCTGGGAGTCGAGATTCGCACAGGGCTCGTCCGCAAGCAGGATCGTTGGTTTGTTCACCAGTGCCCGTGCAATCGCGACTCGTTGCTGCTCACCTCCTGACATTTCACCAGGAAGATGATGGCTACGGCCTTTAAGACCGACAAGATCAAGAATTTCAGAGCAGACCATGGTGCACTCATTCGGCGTCATGCCTCGCACCATAGAGGGAAGGTACACATTTTCCCTGGCATTCAGCTCAGGGACGAGGGCATAGTCCTGGAACACATACCCCAGTCGTCGTAAACGGAACAAGGTCCGTTCCCGTTCGTTCAGGGTACCGACATCAATGCCGTCAATCGAGATAGAGCCACTGGTAGGACGGTCAAGAAGACCGAGCATGTGGAGCAGTGTCGATTTCCCACTACCGCTCGCGCCCATAATTCCGACGAATTCACCCTTTTTGATCTCCAGCGAGACACAGTTCAGTGCCAGAACCTGAACAGGGCCCTTGCCATAGATTCTTTTTAGATCACGCCCGATAATCATGTCAACCCCGAATAGCAGAGAGGATATCCTCTTTTGTTGTTATCCATGCAGGAACGTAGCCGGCGATTATCGATACTATCAGGAGGCTTATTATCGAACGGACGATGAGCATCGGGTCAACAACCGGGGCAACCGGCCCCCCCGGAAATACAATCGGAGAAACTGCAAGTAACTGGAGTATCAACAACAAAAAAATACCCCCGACGACCGTACCGATTGCAAAAATAAAGAGGGCCTGGAAGATATAGGATTTGATAATAATCGAGCGGTCGATCCCGATTGCCTTAAGGATCCCTATCTGTTTCCTCCGGTAGACCGTATTGATAAATATCACGATGAAAATCACTACAATTGCAATAACCAGGCTTACTATTGTGCCAATCAGGTTGATAATATTAAAGCTGCCAATGATCTGGTTTAAAAAATTGGCCGATTTTTCCTCCCAGGTCCATATCTTTTCCTGTACTCCAAACGATATCAGCGTATTACGCATGCTGTTTTCATTGCCGGTCGCCTCGGTCCTTACAAGGATCTCGTTCGCTTTATCATTGATGCCTATGACGGATTCATATTCTTTCTTCGTAATAAACGCACTACCGTCCGCACTATACGAACCGGAATTAATAATGCCCTTGATGCGGTATGGCCGCGTTACACCATTGCTGAAGGTAATGTCAACCGTCTGACCAACACTTACTCCCCCGAGGGAAGGAATAACATCAAGTTTTTCATTCATGTTCCCTGCGAGCTGGTACCCGAGGACTACCTGGTCTGTATCCCCAGAGCTCAGAAAATTCCCGGTGATCACTTTCGAAGGAGTTTTGAGGACTGTTTTCTCGTCATCAGGATTGATGGCAGCTAATGTGGCAGTGACGACATTCCCTTTATGGGTGAAGGTAGCCCCGGTTGAATACCGTGGTGAAACCCCGGTCACTCCAGGAATATGTTCGACCTTTTTCTGTAACTCACTTACATTATTGATGTAAATTTGATTTTTTGATGGTTCGATCACCAGGTTCCCATAACTGTAATCAATTGACTGCTGGTTAAAAAGGACGGCGACACCGGTAATGATAGAGGGCAGAAAAATCAGGTTGACGAAGACCATCCCTAAAATGAGAATGGTCAGGTACAGGGTACCTTTGTTCCCCCTGACAATCGATCGCTTTGCGAGGAAAAAGGCGACCTTTGATTCTTCAAACATTGGCAGTTTCCTTTTTCCGGAATACCAGGAACCAGTATGTAAAGCCTCCTGCAAGGATGAGCAGGATTATCGCCCCGATTATAACCGGGGTGCTGTCCTTGTTGTACACATTCAGGTGAAGTTGCTGTTGGGACTGGTGGGGGCCGTAATCATCCGTATATTCGAGGGTCAGGATATAGGGGATATCCCCGGAACGGTCAGCCTGAAGATTGAACGGTGCAGGGGCATCATTATTTGGCTCAATTTTGCCCACAAATGCTTCCTTCGTGCCGGGTAACGGGAGGTCAATTTTTGCATTGACGGATTTGGCATCATCAGTGCCGGTGTTTTCGACCCTGATATACAGGGTAAACTGGTCACCTTTATTGATCCTGGCCGGGTCCGTTGTGATTTGGGAAATGTCAAGCTGGGCCTGGCCCCTTATATTTACACCCAGGGTTTCAACCTGCCTTGTAAAAGAACCGTCAGGGTTCTGGTAGTCGATGACTAGGTTGACGGGACTAATACCAAGGGGGGACTTCTTGTCGGTTGAAAACTCCATGTTGAGGGTTTTTTGCTCGCCCGGGCCTAATTTTTCGATATGATAGGTGCCCGGGGTCTTCGGTGAGATTGATGGGTTGGAAGTATTTACCGTGACCTGGAGATTACTTGCTGATAACTGCCCGTCATTTGCGAGGCTGACCACGGCATTAAAATCATTACCAGGCATAACACTTGGAGGTAATTGTTTATCGACCGTGACCTGTGGCTTTTTCTGGATCTGGACTTCGCTGTTTACATTTACCGGGATTGGGAATTTCAGACTCGTTGCATCGGATACACGGATCCAGACTTCCGGGAAATATACCCCGGGTTGATCAGGTGCCTGGATGAGGAACGTTATCGGTATTGACTGCCCGGGTCCAAGTTCGCCTACCCGGTTATATCCCCCGCTAATCACATCCACCCCATTTCCTACCATTATGACACTATCAATCGGGGCGTTGATATCTACATTCGTCGTGGTTGTTGCGCTATTACCGGCCGTGCCGCTGGAATATGACTGCGAAATTGTCGCCTGCCCGGCTGTATTCTTGACCGTCACCGATACAATCCCCTGCTCCCCCGGCAATAATACTGATGGTGTAACCTTATAATCAGAAACGATCACTGATGGTTCACTTGCAGTTGCCGGGATGATACTGACAAGGAGAAACAGGATCAGCACTGCAAAAAGGAAACGATAGAATTGAACGGACGTGGGCATGTACAGTATCCTCAATCGCCCAGCCGATAATAATATCGAAAGTTCCGAAGATTTGCCTTCTGAATGAAATCAGATATTTATTTTCTCTCCTGCCCCCTTTGGGGCGTAAAGAGGGTAGGGAGAAGAATTAAAAAAGAAGGAAGGGAAATGTAGCCTGAGAGAAAAAGATTACCGGTACGCCCCTTTCGGCACGGTGATTTCAAATCGGGCACCCTTACCCGGTTCACCTGTCTCAGCGATGGTGATGCTTGTTATGGACAAAATTTCCCGGGCGAGGAATAAACCCAGACCTGTATTCATCCCAAATCCACGCTCGAAGATCTTTGTCTTCTCTCCGGCAGGGATACCAACGCCATCATCTTCGCATACAATCAGATAATCTTCTTCGGATTCCCTTCCGGTGAACCGGATTGTCGTGATCGTGCCGCCGTACCGGACCGCATTGTCAATCAGGTTGAAAAATACTTTGACAATCAGCTGGTCTGTGAATATTGTGAAATCGTCAGGAATGTCATTTACCAACCTGATATCGCCCAAAGTTACGTCTTTTGCAGCTGTCTCCACCAAGGTATGGCTATTCAGCCAGACAGGTGCATTGACCCCAATACCCTCATATGTTTTTGTAAACTGGATCATCGCCTGTATTCGTTCGGTAGCATTGGTGATTTTATTAAAATAGGTACTGAACGAAGTGTCGGGCTGCTTCATTTCCAATAGCTCGAGGAAACCCATCAGCACGGTAAGCTGGTTGTTGATATCGTGCCGGGTGATGCCTGACAGAAGCGTGAGTTTCTTGTTCGAGGTTTCAAGCGCTGCTGAAAATTGCCTGAGTTCCTGCTCATGGTACACCATTTCCTGTTCGAGTAACTTGCGCTCGGTGATGTCTATGAAACTACTCCGAATCAGCTTGCGATCAACAGATTGAAGCAGGACGAGGCGCACTTCATCGCGACGCCGTATTGTGAGACGGGGGTTACGAAATCGCTGTTCATGACTGATGATCTTGCCTATCGGTCGGCAGGGTCTGTTACCCAGGCAGACATGGAGATCCCGGATACGTTCACCTTCACTGCAGTCGGTTCAGGTTCGGGAATGGGATCGATGAGCTTCGGTTCGAGGAGTCTGGCGGAAATTGGTCCATCAGGAGAACTTGGTTACATGAATTCGATCGGCAAGGACCTCATGGCTGGAGGTCGGTTTACCATCGGTGAGGACGTTCAATGGCCCTCGTTCTCGAAGACCTTTGATATTGGGGGAGCAGGGGTGAATCAATAATGATTCCCTTTTTTTAGTGTAATTAGCACTATCCTTGGTGTTCTCGGACTCGTAATATTGTTTAATAGACAAATAAAAAAAGTATTGATTACTTCGTTGCATTATCCGCAATGTCCCCAACAATGGGCAGTTTATATCTCTCACCCTGGTATGCCTTGATCATAAGGACAATCCACAAAATGAACATGATCAAACCAACCAGCATGGTCAGGAAATAGGTGATACCTGTCCACCATACTACATACCATAGGATCCAGTAAATTATCTGCAAGGGAAGAAACGTGATACTTGATTGCAAAGCATGGAATTTTACCATCTTGTTGTCCTTTTCCACGAGGTAAAAGATCAGTCCTGTTACCCAGATGAATAGGTAACAGATTGCCGATGCTATATTTTCATCGAGACCAAAGGTTGCTTTCTGTTTTTCTGATTCTGCCACAACTATCACTCACCATTCTTTTTTAAATGATAGGATTATCGCTAAATGTTTAATAGTTGTCGGATTCAACGCTGTCGGGGGTTATGTTTCATGAATAATTTCCTTTATCCGGGCTTGAATATCGAAGTCATTGATAGAAAAGGTTTTTTTATCATTTCCATTAAGTCCGGTATTGTTGCGATCCGTTTGTAAACGTTAAGCGGCACCTTTTATTGCCAAATAACAAAAATCTAAAAATTTGGGTGTTATTTCGTATTCACTTATCATGTCAGACTCGAAGGAAAGGTACTCTGCCAGGAAGCAAACTGTGTAGCCGCCGACCCGGTGCCGATAAACGGAGATTCAGCCTGGGCATGTTCGTTCATTGACGGACCCGGCCGGACTGCTGAGGGAGGAATCCAGGAGTGATCCGGGAGTTTTCACTTGACAGAACATGACGCGGCTCTGGCTGTGTAACCCAAATCAATAAAAAAAACCAATTTGTTTATGGTCTGATATCTTAATGAAAAATTAAAAGAGCCCATTTTTCAGTGTTTCCTTTTATCTCCCTTTATTCGTCCGAGTTTAACGAGTGTCATATTTTTGTTATGTAATATATCTGAATTATTTGGATCCAACCGAAGTCCTTTCTCATAAAACACAAGCGCTTCCTGGTAATTCCCCTCTTTAAATAAACTATTTCCACTCTCTTTGCAGGAAATGGCTTCTGTTTTACATTCTTCCGTGATTTCACTTTTTGGTACAATAAAATTACGGCGTCCTATTTGAATAAGGGCAAGTTCCAAAGCCCTGGCAAGTTTTTTCGGCGACGCGTTTTTTTCCCCTTCAATGGTATATACCGAGCGATTGGATGGAGTGAACCATGAAATAATAATGATATTCTCACCACCCGTTATCCGGGCCATTTGTGTTATTAAATCCAGGGAGTGCAGCCCTCCCGTTTCAATGTCGACGATAAAATCAATGTAAAATGCATCGGCCGCTGTCTGAGTCGGGTTGAGAATAATTTTATGACCCGCACAAGACGATGTTGTGCAAATACCAGGTAAGGAGTTGAAGACATTTACCAGGAGTTTTATTCTAGGTTCAACCCCCCCTTTGGCGCATTCATCCTTCGCTTTTTTCTTCATGGAATTGAATGATCGCATCTGGTCATCACCTGGTTACAGTTATACTTAGATTCCTTCTTAACTGCTGCGATGGTTTGGAGAACCTGTTGCAATCACCTGCCTGTGACATGATGCAGCGATAACAAAAGAGAATGGGGATATGCTTCTAAAATCGGAATGTCTTTTTCACTTCCCTGATTCATACTGCAAATCAGTTGAGGTATGAATAACCGGAGGGTAAAAGCTCTTATCCCTGGTGTTTTTTCTCCAGATTTCAAAATAATTGTGGTTTCCCGAATATTTCGAATCAGATCGGGAAGGGGATCCTTACAAAAATATTTTTAAAAACCCATTTATGCTCTAATTGCCAGAATAACCCAATAATAACGCTAATATAGTAACCGAGGCCTCATCCGTGATGTAAGACACGGATGTTCAAATCACTATTGTTCTGTTGGATCTTCAGGGAGCAGGAATTGGCACGAACAGAAGTCTCTGAAAACCCAAACCCGGAGCGGGTGTGAGATAACTTCACAGGATGTCGCCGTAAGTTCACGTTTATTCGTTCACTTCCATGAACCCGTACTATTCCAATGACTCCTTTTTGGCACAATGCAAAACAGGCAGATTGATTAGACTGGCTGTGTAAAAATCCAACAGAGAGCCATGCGGTCGTATGTTCTCCCGGTACGGTATTTCCTGTTCCTGCTCCTGATCATAGTGGCGATGGTCCTTGCAGAATTCTTCGCTTCGGCAACGTCCTCCGAGAGTCTCATTTTTGTAGTAACCAGCCCGTTTGCCAATACAATATTTGGAAAAATTTTCGATACTCTTTTTTTAGCGGTTTTAATTCTCATTTTTTACACAGTCGGGGCGTATTTCATCGTCAGTAGAATGCCGGATGAAGCATCCCGTTTCACCGCTATCAGGATTTTTACGGTAATACTGCTTGGGCTTGGCCTGTTGCTTGTCCTCATGGAATGGGTGGAAGACCCTGCACAGATCGTGCTTGTCCTTGGCATCATATGGGCCGCCATGGTCGTTGCACTCCGTGATCTTATCCAGAACATGGTCGGCAGCCTGACCCTCCTTGTTACCCGTATGTACCGGATCGGGGACAGGATACAGATCAAGGGAGTATATGGACTTGTTATGGATATCGGGTTCTTCAGGACAACCATGATGCAGCTGGACAGGGAATCCGGGGACCATCCGAGCGGGCAGATTGTGACCGTCCCGAACGGTATTCTGTTCCGGGAGGTGGTCATGAATACCAGCCGTGACCTGTCTGTTGCAGGGGACGAGATACGGATCACCCTGCCCTTTTCTGCCGATTTACCCCATGCCCGGGTAGTCCTTCTCGATGTAGTCCACCGGCATACCCGTGAGATCCAAGTGCAGGCAGCAAAGGAGATCGAGCAGCTCGGTGATAAAAAATTCCTGCCTTCCTACGAGACGGGCCCTAGTGTTTACCTTCATATCGACGATTACCAGGTCCTCATGGTACTAAAGTATTTCACGTCATCCACCAGGCGGTCTGAGATCAAGAGCCGGATTATCGAAGAAATATCCCGTCTTATCCCGGAGATTACGAAAATTGACCAGTAGGGATTGAATGACCGAAAATGTACAAAACATACTGATAGGGTTTTTAACAAAACGGGCTCTGTAGAAACACGCATGAACAGGAAGTTCACACCCGAACCATGAAAATGACCTTTCAAAATCTCCTCATTTTGGGGGCCATTCACCCATTTTCATGGGAA
>CAIKOD010000092.1 GCA_903828975.1 uncultured Methanomicrobiales archaeon
AGAGGCAATCAGGCTAACTATATAAAGGTACCGAAATGTCTCCGTATATGCCGATTTACGGATTTTCAAACCAAATTATTCAACGAATCGTGAAAAATAGCGATGGCTTTTTATGTGGAAATCCTAATTGGACGGGCTCCACCGGCATCACCATCAGGGAGACCGGAGAGCCGGGCAAAGGAGTGCGGTTCGAGATGGCAGTGCCAGACGGGGTGTGGCGTTCAACAGGGAAGGGAGACTAACATGGCTGCGGTTATCCGGGTCCTCTACGTTGATGACGAACCAGCACTCCTTGAGCTCTGCAAGATGTTCCTTGAAGAGTCCGGGGAATTATCTGTAGAGACCATTGATTCGGCCTCTGCCGCATTAGTCCTCCTTAAAAAAGAACCGTTCGATGTGATCGTCTCTGATTACCTGATGCCCGGCATGGACGGCATCCGGTTCCTTGCTGAAGTGCGGGCACACGTGGGGAATATCCCGTTCATCCTGTTCACCGGTAAGGGCAGGGAAGAGATTGTCATCAAGGCAATCGAGAACGGTGCAGATTTCTATCTCCAGAAAGGAGGCCATCCCGCAGCCCAGTTTGCGGAACTTGTCCAGAAGATCCGGGCTGCTGTTGAGCGGCGAAATTCTGATAATGCCCTCAAAAAGAGCGAGAACCGCTACCGCTCCCTGGTGGACACCATGCATGACTGCGTAGCAGTTTACCAGGCTGTTGCTGACGGCGATGACTTTGTGTTCCTTGACTTCAACCATGCTGCCGAGATAGCCGAAAATATCACCCGACAGGAGGTTATCGGGCGCAGGGTGACCGAGGTGTTTCCCGGGGTCCCGGACTTCGGGATCCTTGAGGTGTTCCGGCGTGTCTGGCGCACGGGTACACCGGAATCATTCCCGGCCTCATTATACAAGGATAACAGGATTTCAGGGTGGCGGGATAATTTTGTCTATAAACTTCCTTCCGGAGAGATTGTTGCAGGATACCGGGATGAGACGTTAAAAATGCAGGCTGAAGCAGCGCTGCGGGAGAGCGAAGTCCGGTTCCGCACCATGATTGACTGGACATCAGACTGGGAATACTGGATCGGCCCGAACAAGGAGTTTATCTATGTCTCACCCTCGGTTGAACGCATCACCGGCTACGCCCCGGGTGAATTCAGCGCAGATCCTGAACTGATACAACGGATCGTTCATCCGGATGATCGTGCCCGGTGGGAGGAGCACACCTCGCACCATGCCGTGGCTGAACAGACAGATCATTCCTCAGAGATGGAGTTCCGCATTATTCACAGGAACGGTTCCCCGCGCTGGATCGGCCATACCTGCCGGGCAATCTATAACGCTGACGGTACATGGGCTGGAAGAAGGATCTCGAACCAGGACATCACCGGGCGCAAAGAGGCGGAAGAGGCACTTCTTCAAAACCGGCTGCAGCTCGCCACTGCCATGGACCTTGCCAGCATCGTGAACTGGGAGTTTGAAGTAGGTACTGGCGATTTTACCTTCGATGACCGGTTTTATGCTTTATACGGCACTACCGCTGAACGGGAAGGGGGGTACCGGATGTCTGCTGAAACGTATGCCCGCGAGTTCGTCTTCCCGGATGATATCCCCGGGGTTGGAGACGAGATACGAAAACTGCTGGAGACAACCGATCCCCTCTACCGGAGCCAGATGGAGCACCGGATCATCCGGCGTGACGGGGAGATTCGCTGGATCATTGCGCGGTATGCCCCGGTGATGGGTGCGGATGGCCACGTGATTAAGACCTTTGGTGCAAATCAGGATATTACCGAACGAAAGCAGGCAGAAGCCGCACTTCGGGATTCACTGGCCGAGAAGGAAGTCCTGTTAAAAGAGATCCACCACCGGGTAAAAAACAACCTTCAGATCGTATCCGGCCTGATGTATCTACAGTCGAAGCTCGCGAAAGACCCCCAGACAAAGGATATCCTCTCCGCGTGCAGGAACCGGATCACATCGATGGCACTACTGCACGAGAACCTCTTCCAGGTCTCAAATTTTTCGTCGGTGTCGATGTCCCCCTATATCAATAATCTTGTCAAATATCTTGCAGACTCCTACGACACGGCGAAATATCTTACATTTGAAGTGAATATCCCCGGTGAAATAAATCTTGATATTGATACTGGAATTGCAATCGGAATGATTGTCACCGAACTTGTCACAAATTCGATAAAATATGCATTTACGCCCGGCGAGGCCGGTACGTTGGAAGTGGCTCTTCACCCGTCAGGGGAGGGGATGCTCCTTACGGTCCGGGATAATGGGAAAGGGCTTCCGAAAGGGTATGACCTTACCTTGAGCCCTGGGCTTGGTATGAAACTTGTTACAAACCTTGTAGGCCAGGTCCACGGGACCATGGATGTGAAGAGCGGGAAGGGTACAGCAATCAGTATTACCTTTACTTCCGGGATTGTGACGGGTAAGGGGCACTGATCATTCCCTGTGGAACATTGTTGTCGCATGAGGGGGACAGAGGAGATCTATTTTCAGTCTTAAAGGGGGGTTCTGAAAAGATCGATAGCTCCACAGGATACACGATTGTTAATATGTAGAGTATTACAATCCTTGCTAAAATAATTCAAAGAATTTTCAAAGGTTATAAACACTGCGATAATTATGAAAAGGGCCAAGGTTCATTCCGGAAATCGATTGCGTTGATTCAGTTTGGTCTTTCTCTGGAGTTCAAACCAAAATTCCTGTTATTTATTTTTCATGGATGAAACGATTAAGGTATAGTTACCGAACCACTGGAAAGAGGAGGGTCTAGCATCTCAATGCAAAAATGTATGTGTCACCAGACAGACAATGAACTGTAATGCCATCTGCCCTCCGGGTTCTCTACGTTGATGACGAACCCTCCCTGCTCGCTCTCGGCAAACTATTCTTAGAGGAATCCGGGGATTTCACCGTAACGACCGCGATAAGCGCACCCGAGGGGGTCCGCCTGCTCGAACAGGAAAAGTTCGATGCCATCGTCTCCGATTACCAGATGCCCGGTATGGATGGCATCCAGTTCCTTGTCGAGGTACGGGAACGCTTTGGTCCAATCCCATTCATCCTGTTCACCGGCAGGGGCAGGGAAGAGGTTGTCATCCAAGCACTCAACAGCGGTGCAGACTTCTATCTCCAGAAAGGCGGGGAACCGATTTCACAGTTTGCCGAACTCTCGCACAAGGTCCGGATTGCAATAGAGCGGCTCACGACGAGTGAAGCATTCAAAGTGAGCGAGACCCGGCTCCGGACACTTATTGAGAATGCATCCGACATCATTCGGATCCTTGATCGTGACGGCCTGATTGTCTTTGATACATCAGCGTCCGAGCACCTGCTTGGCTATCCCCCGGGATTCATGATTGGGAAGAGCCCTATGGAGTTCATCCATCCCGATGATCTCGGGATGGTGAAGCGGGAACTTTCATTGGTCTATACCAACACCAACCCCGACGTCCCGACCGAGTTCCGGATCCGGAGAGCAGATGGTTCGTATACCTGGGTGGAATCAGTCGGGAAAAACCTGACCGGAGTCCCGGGTATAAACGGAATTGTGATCACCACCCGGTTTATTGACGAGCGGAAGAAGGGGGAAGCTTCACTCCGGAAGAGCGAGGAACGATACCGCCGTATCGTTGAGACGTCCCGTGAAGGGATCTGGGCGATGGATGAGAAGTTTGTTACAACGTATGTCAACGAATGCCTCATCGGCATGCTTGGGTATTCGGCTGAGGAGATGATTGGGAAACAAATCCAGTCATTCATGGCCACCGAAGAACTCGCCGATCACCGTTCTCAGCTTGAACAACGGCAGGCCGGAAAGTCCGGGTCCTATGAACGACGGTTCAGGGCAAAAGACGGATCGTTCAGGATAATGAATGTCTCCGCAACGCCGATTATTGGGGAGGGGGGTTCGTTCCAGGGTTCTTTTGCCATGCTCACCGACATCACTGAGCGGAAGCGGGCCGAAGAAGAACTGTTACGAAAAAACGAAGAACTCCATGCATCCTACGAGGAGATTACTGCAACCGAAGAGGAACTCCGTGCCAATCTGAATGAACTGGCCTGGCAGGAACAGGCGTTGAGGAAGAGCGAGGCCAGTCTCCGTGAAATTCTCGATGCAACGCCGTTCCCCGTTGCCCTGGTCGATCTCCAGGATAACAATATTGAGTTCTGGAGTCGGAGTGCCCTCACCATTTTCGGGCATACTGCCCCCACCGCACCTGAGTGGTATCTGCTGGCATACCCGGATCCCGATTACCGGCAGGATGTTATTAACCGGTGGAAACCGTACCTGGAACAGGCGAAACTATCCGGTCTATCGGTCAACACGGGAGAATACCGGGTTACCTGCCGCGACGGAACGGTTCGCACCTGCGATCTATACGCCACGTTCCTGGCAGATAAACTCGTTGTCACGTTCAATGACATCACTGAGCGCAAAGTGGCGCTGGCAGCGTTAACCGAGAACGAAGAACGCCTGCGCACCACGTTAGAGATCCTTCCTGTAGGGGTTTTCATCTTTTCCAAAAACGGGCAAATTCTGACTGCAAATGCAATGGTGAACCGGATCTGGGGTGTCAATGAGGGTGTGGTCCCGTACTCTTCTGACATGCAGGAGTATGTCGAGTATAAAGGATGGTGGCCGGATACCGGAGTTGCGCTCAGGCCTGAGGACTGGGCTGCTTCCCGCGTACTAATGAAAGGAGAGGCAGCACCGGTTGATATTGTCAATATCCAGCGATTCGACGGGAGTTTTGGAACGATTATTGTTTCAGCAGTGCCTATCCACGATGACGGGGGGAGCATAAACGGTGCGGTGGCTGTTATCCAGGACATCACCGAAATAAAACGGGCAGAAGTGGTGCTTGCAGAGAGCGAGGATCGGTTCCGGGGGATTTTTGACACGATCACCAGCGGGGTTGCCATCTATGAAGTCAGGAATGACGGGGCATCCGGCAAAGATTACATTATTAAGGATTTCAACAAAACGGCGCTGGAGATCGAGGGGAAAACGAAAGAGGAGGTGGTGGGAAAAAGCCTGTTTGACCTGCGCCCTGCAATCGATGAATATGGGTTAATCCCGGTATTTCAGCAGGTCTGGGCAACCGGGGTTCCGGCATATTTCCCCCAGAAAATCTACATCGATGAGAAATATTCCAGTTGGTACGAGAACCGGGTGTTCCGGTTGCAGAACGGAGAAATTGTCGCTGTGTATGATGACGTTACTGAGCGAAAACGGGCAGAGGAGCAGCTCCGTGAGAGTGAGGAACGGCTCCGGATGCTTTCCGAAGCTGCCTTTGAAGGTATCATGATTCACGACAAGGGTGTCATCGAAGACTCCAACCCACGGTTTGCTGAAATGTTCGGTTACACACCAGAAGAAATCGTCGGCCGCAATGGGTTTGAATTTATGCTCACTTCTGACTCCCTGGATGCCATCTCCAAATGGAGAGAGTCAGGGTTTATAGGATCGATCGATGTTACCGGTATCAGGAAGGACGGCAGCTTGTTCTATGGCGAGACAACCTCCGGTCCCGTACTCTGGCAGGGAAAACAGCACGCAATCGTCAAGATGCGGGACATCACCGAGCGCAAACTACGGGAGGAGACCCATGCATTCCTTGTTCAGTGCGGTTACCCTGGTTCCGGGGAAGATTTCTTCAATTCAATGGCCCGGTACCTTGCAGAACATTTGAATATGGACTACGTCTGCATCGATACCCTGGAAGGAGACGGCCTGACCGCTCAGACACTTGCCGTGTACAATGATGGGATGTTCGACACAAACGTACGGTACGCGTTAAAAGATACTCCGTGCGGAGTTGTTGTTGGAAAAAACATCTGTTGTTTTTCTGACGAGGTCTGCCGGTTGTTTCCCAACGATCCGGCACTTCAGGACCTCGGGGCCAGAAGCTATATCGGGACCACCCTCTGGAGTTCTGAAGGCAAACCCATAGGACTGATTGCGTTGATCAGGCGCAAGCCTCTTCATAACCCAGAACTGGCGAAGGCACTGCTCGATATGGTAACTATGCGGGCAGCCGGAGAACTGGAGCGGAGGCTTGGGGAGTGGGCGCTGCAGGAAAGTGAAGAGAAATACCGGATGTACATCGACCATTCCCCTGAAGGGGTCTTTATCGTGGATGAGGGTGGCAACTACACGGATGTAAATCCGTCTGCATGTTTGATGCTCGGCTACAGCCGCGAGGAGTTTCTGGTTCGCTCCGTCCGTGATATGGTACCTCCCGATCACCTCTCCAATAGTCTCTCCAGATTCTCGAAGTTAAAGGAAACCGGAATGCTGATGACAGAATTATTGCTGGTTAAAAAGAATGGAGACCTGTTACCGGTTATCTTAAACGCTGTCAACATGCCGGATGGGAAATACCTGGGTTTTTGCACTGACATTACCGAACGCAAACATGCAGAAGTGGCATTCCGGATGGCCAACAAGAAGCTCAACCTCCTCTCCGGCATAACCCGGCACGACATTAACAACCAGCTCCTTGTGCTGAACGGATTCCTGAAATTATTACAAAAAAAGGCAACAGACCCGGCATATGAAGACTTTTTCACCCGCATTATGAAGGCAAGTTCGCAGATTTCGTCCATGATCCAGTTTACCAAGGAGTACGAGCAGATCGGCGTGAACGCCCCTGCCTGGCAGGGATGCCACACCCTCATAGAAACCGCGGCTATGGAAATCCAGCTCGGAGAGATCTCCGTGGTGAACGATTTTCCTTCGGGTTCAGAAGTATTTGCCGACCCGATGATAGTAAAAGTCTTCTATAACCTCATGGATAACGCCGTGCGATACGGGGAGAAGATTACGACTATAGGGTTCTCTGTTGAAGAATCGGGTGATGATCATCTCATTATCTGCGAAGACGATGGCAACGGTGTCCCTGTAGATGAGAAGGAGAAAATTTTCGAGCGTGGATTTGGAAAGAACACCGGCATGGGTTTGTTCCTATCGCAGGAGATCCTCTCCATCACCGGCATAACAATAACCGAGACCGGTGAGCCAGGAAAAGGTGCACGGTTTGAGATGGTGGTGCCGAAAGGGATATGGCGGAATTAATGGATATCATCCGATCTTGCAAATCGTGTCAGTGAACCGGGACGCAACGGAGATGAACAGTCCCGACAGCTATCATGAAGTTTCATCCAATCTCTCCTTATGAGCAGAACCATTTTATTGTGGCAGGAGAAGAATGGAGAATCAGGAGTCTTATGTGAAAGTCTACCTCGATGTATGCTGCCTGTGCCGGCCGTTTGATGACCAGAAGATGAACCGCATCCATCTCGAAGCCGAAGCCATAAAAGAGATCCTGGTTCGATGTACTCAGGACTGGATACTGGTTGACAGTGATGCGGTTAGTTTTGAGATCTCGCGCATTCCGGACAGAACGAGGATGAAAAAAGCCGAAAAACTTACTAATCTGGCAAAAGAGCATGTTGCGATCACAAAAACCGTTTCCCGGCGATATCATGAATTTGTGGAGATGGGTATTGATTCTGCGGATGCATTGCACCTTGCATGTGCAGAATCGGCTGGTGCGGTTCTCCTTACGACTGATGATGCGATCATCAAAGTTATTAAGAGGCACGGTAATGAGATAACTATTGAAGTTAAAAATCCCGTTGAATGGCTTATGGAGGTGAACGCACATGGAGGCAAAGACACTGAATGAAATCCACAAACAGGGTATTGATGCCCTTGTCAAGGAGCTCGGACCGGTCGATGCGGTACGGTTCCTCCAGATATATGATCCAGGTAGCGGCGATTACACCAAAGAACGAAAAACGTGGCTTGAAAATGATCCTGACAAATATCTTGCGGCTGTTATTGCTCACGGGAAGAAAAAATCCCGTGTATAATTCTTTTACATTACGTTCCTGTTGGGATGATCACAAAATAATCTGTCATCAATAGATGACGTATTATTTCTTACTCGGCAACGTTTCCCCTCCCCTATTTTTCAAATCAACACGTACCCTCTTTACGTCCCAAAAGGGGCAGGAGAGAAAAGAAATGTCAGATTTCGTCCAGAAGGCAAATGTCAAGCGCTCGGTCCGTACTCTTACGACCAAGATCGCTGATGTAGCGACCCTGAACACCCTCGTGCAGGGTGTCATCGATACCAACGCATTCCAGTGTGTGGACCACGTTGTAGCCGGTGAAACTCATCCCGGTACCGTCCGTGGATCACAGGCATTCGGCATCCGTGTGGTCTATGAAAACCCCACAACCCTGAAGAACATGGGTACTGCTACTGCAAAGGCATCAACCGTCGCAGGTTATACCGCGGCATCGGCCGCACTTGTCGGAAACACGGCACTCGCAACCGCAATCGGCGGGGACCCCATTCAGGACACTGAAGGCGAAGGGTATTCCATTTCGCTGACTTGTCACGATGCAAACGGCGAAGATTATACTGTCACGTTCGCCCGGAAGACCGTCACCATTTCCTCATACGAGGACAATGCGATTGTCGCCCGCGTGAACACCTGGGCCAACACAAAGCCCGCACTCGCCTGAACAGCCAACTGAACACGGGAGAGCCGGACCTATCCCTGCTCCTTCTATTCTTGCCTCCCTGTTCGAGGAGGTCCACTATGGATATTGAAACTACGGCCCTCATCCTGGGCGTCGTACTTCCGCTCTATCCTTCACTTTTCCTGATTTACGAGAAAATTGGGAAGTATGAGGTAATTTGTGCGGAGTTCGAGGCCCTGCGTGCGGAGCATGAAAAAATAAAAGGAGAACATCATGGATCCGGAATTAACCAACCTCATTGAGATTCTGATTACGCTCGCTGCTGCGTTCATCGCATACGTGCAGCACATGAGAGCGACGAAAGCGACGGCTTCGGCAAATGCTGCAACTGAAACAACCAGTCAGGTACTGAGCTACTTCGACCCGACCGACGACACAGTGACATCTGCACCATCTGAGGTCCCGGGCCGATCGTACAAAATGTCCGACAGCACGAAGCGGTGGCTCACGTTCGACCACTCACCTATTGAGCAGGAGAGCCTGCTCCGACAGGTGGCGGAGGCTGAAGCGGAGAGGCTTGACACCTACACGATTACCGTCCCGTCTGCCTGGTACGACATTGAATACGGGCTCATTAAGGGTTCGGGAAAGACGGAGGCGAAATGATTAAGCGACTGATGCAGCGGAGGAAGCTGGTCATCGGCGGTTGCATTTTCGTTGCCGTTGTACTCGGGGTGGCATGCACCGGGATTACTCCGGTCCAGGCTGCCTCTTGCGAGGTAGCGATATCGGCAACCGGAGATCAGATGCTATCCAGCTCATCCGATTGGACCTGGACTGCATCTGACGGGGACCTTTCGAAGACACCTCCACTCGGAATCGGTCAGGAGGTACTAAGTGGAGGGTATTCGGGATCAGTCCTGGTGAACGGTCCCGGGATGTACTTAGGAGTTAGGTCATTGTCGACGGATGATATACTCGAGTTCTCGACAGGCCAGCAGGTCGACAACCATGGACCCGGGATCCTCACGGAGTCGTTGATGGTGTATTCATGCGGTTCACCGTCTTCGGGAGTGGTGTGTGGGTCGGACTTGCTCGATGCAGAGGGGGATAATCTAACTCGTCAAGCTTACTGTGAATATGCAGGGGCTTCAACGCTTTTCATGACTGATGCTTTGAATTATCATTCAGCTGGTGGCATCAGCCAGGGTGACATAGAACAACCGGATTCTTTGGTGATGGATGTTTCATCGGCGGGGAATGGTTATGGTAGCTTTGCTGCGGGATCACGATCTATGATCGGGATTGGGAATACTACGGCACTCGGGTATGTTCATACTATGAATGAGAAGGTTGGGGCAGCTGGGAACTTTATAGTGAATGGGAAGATGAGGTGGAGCTCGTTTGTTTCATCGATTTAAAAATTGAAACTTTCATTTTTTTTACAATTCTAAATCGGTGTTGTATTAACACTGCGTTGAAACGAGTTTAAAATATGACCCGTTGTATTCCCATGCTGATCCATAGTTATTCTCCAGATATCCCTTGTCCCATATCGGAACCCGGGTTCTGGCGTATTTCGGACCAAAAAAATCACCGGGAATAAAATCAAAAACAGTCCCGATAGGGAGGAGTATCGCCTTTTTATTCGTAAATGCATCCACTAATCCCGGATGAGCAACGACGTCCGACTGGGTAAGATGCATGACCCCCGCTCGCGGAGTATAATTATATTCCGATTGGGTTGATGCAATGACTACGTATGTTGGGGGACAACCACCGCCAGAATATACAAGGATTGAGAAAATAATATTCCACACGATGAAAATAATCAGCAATCCTACTCCTATGTATTTCAAATACTGATTCATAGACTCAATTTCCCGATTAAATTACATTTTTTCTTATACCAGATAATATCTGTCAGCCCCCGGGAACCGATGTCATAGATGGGGTGGAGGGGGTCGTTATAAAAGTTGAAATCCGGTAGGGGTAGATAACGGCCGGTGGTGAATCAAATATGGGATAAAGTGGCGGTGTATATCCCGTAACATCGTGGCCGATGTGGGGTCCGGATCCAGGGGGCAATTCGAAACGTGATTCCGGGAATTGGGAGGGGGTTTCTATATCGTTAAATCTAATCTCCATCAAAGGATTATTCTCCGGCCCATTGATTGCAACTTCTTTAACAGAATAATCCGAACTGTTGACAGTCATGTGGATAATGGGCCGAAGTGCCCCATCGAATGAACCGGCCGAAAAAACAACTGAATATTCGCCATCTCCTTCTGCAGAGAGATTCCTGGTAATATTATCCCTGCCTTCCCTTAAGGGAGAAGTAACCAGCTCCAGAATATCATATCCCCGGTCATACGATGGTGGGGGTCGTGGCGTATCATATTTTGTAGAGTGTTCAAAACCTTTTTGAAAATGCAGGGTTTCGTTGAAAGATGAATGAATAATATATTCGTCCCATCCGGTTGTGATGAAAATATCGGTGATATTCCCATTTGCGTTCGCCCAGCTCAGGGAATAGTGATCAGGCCGTTGGGCATAGAGCGTGAACGAGTAAGACCGGGGATTACCGGTCCGGAGTATGGTGACCGTTCCATTTGTTGAATATAATTTGTACGATTCTTCTTGGGCGATAACCTTGTCGGCAATTTCCTGTGCCAGGCTTGAATTGTTGGAAGAAGAGACATTTGGAGTCAATAGACTTTTATTATCAGTTATTGAAGGAATGTTTGTAGTACAACCTATAGCCGAAATAAAAACAATAAGCAGCAGAATTAAGGATATTTTCCCCATTACAACCTACAACGATTGTCTGGACGATAAAGGTTAGGATCTCTTATGAATTCCTGGTTGGTCAGTGTAACATGATAGTACATCGATAAATTTTCGTCATCGGGTAATGGTTACGGTAGCTTTGCTGCGGGATCACGATCTTTGATCGGGATTGGGAATACTACGGCACTCGGGTATGTTCACACGACCTCGGAGAAGGTTGGAGCTGCGGGGAACTTCGTGGTGAATGGGAAGATGAGGTGGAGATCGTTTGCTTCATCAAATTAACTTTTTCCAGAGGCCCAGAATCAAATTTTCTAGAATGAAACAAACAGAATCTTCCTATAACGTTTCTTAAACTTGTTTTGATATTTTGGCCTTTAGACCCATCAATTCCTCATGAGTTGCGATTCCTTGTCCTTTCCAGTCATACTCAAAGGCATATTCAACCAAATCCTCTGGGAAAGATTCGATTAACGACATCAAATGCTGGTTAATTCGATAATAAGATGAATCGGAAATGGTTGCTGCATAATGGCATAACAATGAAATGTACCGAATTTTCGTCAAGTTCCCCTCATTAGCTAGCCAATCCGGTGTAATATTATTACACAAGAATATTCCTACTTCGTTTCTTGCAGATTCTGAGGTTTGACCGAGTAATACTGCCAAAATCAGAAACAATTTTTCATATCGGCGGAATAGGTGTGTATCCCGTTTATCCGCCTTATAAAAGAAAATAAATGCCGTAGTGATAAATCTATCAATAATATAATCATCTTCAGAGAAATGAATTCCAAATTTTTGTAATTTACCGACTATCGCATCCCAGGAGTCTAAATCAAGTTTATTAAATTCTTTCAAAAATATCGTTATAATCTCAACAACACGATTGTAATCACGGTTGTGGGCCGCTTGGACCAAATATGATTCTAATACCGATGCATCATCAAAGATAACATTTCTACTCGCCTTTTCATTTACATCTCTTTGGAATTTTTTATACGCTCTTTTTCTCGAAATTTCGGGTAAATAGTTTAGAACGATCGCTGCAACAATACCCGCGATGATCCCCGTTATTATTAGTTCAATAAAATTTATGATTGGATTCAAATCCATTTCAAAATCCTCTATGTATTTTAATTATTATTGGTTATTGATCCAATATTTCTTCGAAAATTTGTCGACCCCGAACTTCTCAATAGTTCAATATATCCTGTTGAAGGAATCTGAAAAAGCCCTAGATTACCACCTAATTTCCTTCTTTCATAATCAGTTGATGATCCTCCTCCGGAATAATCCGCATGGCGGTTCTTACCGATCCAGTCCACATTACCTTATTCTTTATGAATGTCATTTGGGGCACCAACGGTTTAATCGGCAAAGGTTCGGCAAATATTTTGACAGGTTTGACATTAATGCGAAGTGGGAACACTTCATTTCCAAGTGCCTTCGGGGTTACGAAGAGAGGAGAATCATTTTCATACATTTCCCCCACGGCTTCATAACAGCTCGTAATCGCAGAGGGTATTACCTCGCGATCAACAACCTCCTGTATTGTGTACATGAGAAGTGTGTCACCTTTCTTTACCTGGCGTACAAGATTATGAAATCGCTTTGCAACGCCCCACACATGCTTCTTTCGCGTAATTTCATCATTCGTACGGTTGGTGATGCAGAGCCAGCGAGTTGGAGCCATATGTATTCTATTTTCTTATTGGCCCTTTATCATTTTCCTCATCAAAATTCCAACGATTAAAATAACCCACCTACGATCTTCCGTTCCTCCGCCGTTAGCCCATAAAGATCATAAACTAACTCATCAATCTCCTTATCCGTCGCTGCTACTTGTCTCTTTAAAAGGGTCTGCTCCTGGTCTGTCCTGGCCTCAGGAAGCCGTTTGTTGAGATCGAGCATCCGCTCGACAAGCGTAACCATCTTATCGTGGCGGGCGACATCGATGGGATCGGAAGTGTTGATGGTGTGGATTGGTAGCTCACGAAGATAGACATCACGTAATTCCAATCGTCCACCTTTATCTGGATCACCAAGACAGGAACAGGTACGTTTTAAAAAGAACCAAATTAGTGAAGAGTTTAATAATCCAAGGAGGTAGGGATCGTTTCGTGGGATAAAGAATGTTTTATCATTCGTATAGGATCGTGACTTGTCAAATGCAAATCTGGACTCTTTTGCAATTACAGGATAGA
The DNA here is from genome assembly GCA_903828975.1 of uncultured Methanomicrobiales archaeon. Classification (GTDB taxonomy): domain Archaea; phylum Halobacteriota; class Methanomicrobia; order Methanomicrobiales; family Methanospirillaceae; genus CAIKOD01. The sequence continues at coordinate 13,519 of CAIKOD010000092.1, forward strand.
TTATTTTTGGTTCTTCCATAAATTTTGAATAAATAAATTGTGGTTGTTGTAACTCATACCACTGTTGATCAGTTGCTCGTTTTCCTAATTTCTCTTTAAATTGAGATAAATAATCGATTATTGCAGGGTATTTTTTTATTTCAATACCGTGAAATGTGTAAATTATAAATTTTTTTGAAGAATTTATCGAATAACGCCGAATATCAGTCCCAATCAAGAAGGGCTTAATAATTGCTGCACTATTTGAATCCTTTTCGATTAATTTGTTTTTGGTATTCTCATCGATGACAAATGCTTCATTTAGACCTGTTTTTATCCCATAAAAAATTGTTTTGTTACAGTAATCACGAAGAGGAACTGTAACTTTTCTCATTTTCTCAAACAATGAAATAACATCATTTCCAGCAAAAATCCAATCAAATCCACTTATTGATTTATTATCAAGAATTGAATGAGTTAGATGTACTTCATCAGATAACGAATTAAAATCCAACCGTTTTATCGCGGCATATACGAATTTTTGTTCCTTAATTGAATCATTTTGTATGATAAAAATTGCAGGAAAGGTTGAAGCATTCTGAAATACTCCCAATTCGCCAAAATCGATTATTTCAATTAATTTTGTATTGGAAGCCAAGAAATGACGTAACTTCTGACCATATTTTGCTTTCATAAATTTATTAGAACAAATCACACCGAAATATCCATTTTTGCGAAGCAATTCGTGCGCTTTTTCAATAAAATAAACATAAAGATCTGCCCGACCGCTAAAAGAAAAATATTTAATTTTTGCATAGTCCTTAAATGATTTATCAATTGCCTCCATTCTCACATAAGGCGGGTTCCCGATAACCGCATCGAATCCCCCGCCCTTCATAATCTCTGCGAATTCTACGTCCCAGTCAAAGGCATTGATTCGTTTCGCAACCGCAGGATCATCGAGAGTGACCTGCACATCCTTGTAAATGTCAGACCCAATCAGCGAATTTCCACATTTGATATTTTCATGAAGCGAAGGTAACGCCCGTTCTTTGAAGAGTTTGAGCTGCTTCGAAACCGTTTCCTCGTTCTCCTCTTCAAGCACTTTAAGCAGCAAAGAGAGCTTGGTTACCTCAACAGCCTGCCGGTCGATATCAACCCCGTAAATATTGTTGAGCAGAATCCGTTTCCGCTCGGCAGTTGTCAGGTTCCAGTCACTCCGGACCCGGGAATCGGTACCATTTGATGCCTTGTAAACAGGCAGGTTCTCCGCCCCTCTTGCATCAGGTGGGACCAGGGCTTTTACTTCAGGAGAGGTTTCCCCTTTTTCTTTCACCACTGGTACCAGGTGCTCAATATACCAGTCCCGGTGCCAGTCAAGAAGTTTATCGTATGCACCGAGCAGGAACGAGCCAGATCCGCAGGCCGGGTCAAGTACACGGATCTTTGAGACTTCTTTCGGGGTCTTACCTTCTATGAGCTTCCCGACCGTGTGCTCCACAATATAATCGACGATATATTCCGGTGTATAGAAAACACCGCCCGCCTTCTTCACTTCCGGCTTGTATTCGACCTTTGCCTGGTGACCCTCTGTAAGCCGGATTACTTTTCCGAGAAACTGTTCATAGACATGGCCGAGAATCGCTGTGGGCATGACGGAAAATTCAAACGGGCTCTCTGGGTAATAGAGACGTTTGATCAGGTCTTTTAAGACCTTGTCATCAATGGCGAGCGTAAGGGTATATCCATCAGGTCTCTCGGGGTTGCCCTTCTCCTCCCGGAAATGGAACAGGCCTGAATTATATCGTTCGTCTGCATCTAGGAAGAGTGCACATAATCGTTGATACGTATCAGGACCCTCCAGTATTTCCTTGAGGGTCTCATATTTCTCAATCCCCCGATCCTCGCAGATCCGCAGAAAAATAATCCGGTCAATTGTTTTCTGGACCGCATCATTCAGTTCATCCACAGACAATGAGGTGTTTCGGAGGGCGAGGTTCTTTGCAAGACGGTCCCTCCATTCCTCGATTTCGGCGAGGAAGGTATCATCAACGCTTGCAGTCCCTTTCTTGCCTTTCGTCTCGATTGCGTAAGCGTCAAAAGAACCCTTCTGGATCGCAGACTTGGTAAAAACAGAAGAAAGATAATCCCATTCTTTTGCGATATCCTTGTAGGTGAAATATTTTATCCGGCCCTTTGTCGCAGGATCACTGTTTTCGGGTTTAATCCGGCAATCATAGATAGCCCATTCTTCAAAATTTGTGAGAATATTAAGGGATAGTTTGGCATTCCAGCCATACCGGCGGACCTGGAGTGCGGACCGTGCATCATCGGCAATCTTGGAGGATGGCTTTTTAGTTTCGACGATGAACTTCATTACACCGCCAAGACGGAAGGCATAATCGATGAATTTTGTATTGGTGTCATGTCCACGGAATTTTATCGTCTGCTCATGGATGACATCTTTGTAGGCCTCGGAAAATCCTTGGTTATTGTCTACATCCCATCCAAGGGCACGGAATAGCGGATCAACAAACTCACGCCGAAGTTGCGTCTCGTTATATTCTCCTTTAAGGTAGATTTGCCTGAATGCTTCGTAACGTTGAATTAATTTTAGGACTCCTTCAGGAACCCCGGTTTCTTCACTCACGTAAGTCTCCTGATGTAGATTGCAATAAGAAGACGAATAAGGTTCTGATTCTATTCCGGGGCAACAAATTCGCAGAGGTTGATACTGATTTACGACAGAGTAGTAGTTGCCCTTCGGGGCATAGAGGGAGCCGGGAGGTTAGCCACCTCCCTATTATTCGTTCCAATATCACCCTGACTCTGTTGAGTGTCAATTGATCACTCTATGATATTGATTTAGAACAAATACTGGCGTCATTTGAGTTTTTTTGCTTGTAGCGAGTATTGGGTCCCCACACTAAAGAAAAAGCCATGGATATTGTCCGTATCAACATCCCACCCGTTTTGCTTTAGAGTTTGGGCAATAGTTTTCTTCAGGTTATCTATCTGGGTCAATTCTTTTTTTGATGCACCGTCAGGAATATCCCAGCAAATATCGAGAATCTTGTAATTCTTGTCGTACCCAGGTGATGTTACAGGATATGGATTGATTCTACCGCCACTCTGATTTATCAGATTCAAAATTTCTGGTTCGGATAATGTGGGGGTTATAGAATGTTCCTTCACGGAGGTCCTGCTTTTGACTGGTTTTTCGGGAATCTCGACTTCCGGGACATCAATGTCTAAGGTTTTTTTGAACCATTGTGCAACTAACCAACGATGGCACGTACTCCGGTCCTTCTCC
>CAIKOD010000093.1 GCA_903828975.1 uncultured Methanomicrobiales archaeon
TTGAGGGATTCTGGTCCTTTGCAAAGGAGCGTTTATTAAAATATCACGGTGTTGATGCTGATAAATTCCCTCTCTATCTCAAAGAATTAGAGTACCGGTATAACCATCGTGACCGAGATCTTTTTGATGATCTCGTCCAAGAATTAGTTGGATATAATCGCGTGGCTTATACTGAGTAATCACCAAAGTTATTCATCTCCCTCATGGGGTTCCATCATTGCCCCGCATTTATTACATACTGGCACACTATGGCCTTCAACTTCTACTATCCGGAGTTCTTTTGAGAAAACAATTGTATCGAAATTCCCTTTGTTATCGAAAATATTCTGAATAGTTCCTTTGGTACCACAAGCGGGACAGAGTAACAGGTTCACACCTGCACAGGTTTCCCGCCTTTCACAAATCGAGCAGTCATCGCAAATATCTGTCATCGTTTTATTGTTCCATTATCTAATTGGATGTAGCCGGATATATTTTAAATGTTACAGGTAATTTGGGGAATCCCCACAGGATATAAGAATCCCATGGGCTTTAATTCAACCGGGTTTCAGGCGCTGATGAGGTTATAATTTTGCGGAATGTGGGGAAAGCCCTGGATTTTAGAAATGTTTACAATTCCATAAAGCAGGATATTCAATACATTGTTTGATTTGGTATGGAGGGAAAGGGTGCTCGTAGAATGAGAGTGTATCAGTCGGGGGGGTATCACCTGCCAGCGACAGTTCTTATCCTGAACTACTATACTACTAACCGGGTGTAAAATTTTGGACCATAACATCGTTACATTCCAGGGGCTGACAATATGCACGGCATGTGGCCGTTCTTCAGACTTGGGGAGTCCCTGTACCGGGACCCATGATATTGCCGGAATGGGTGGAAAAGTACTATGAAAGAAATGTGGGAGGACCAACGGAGAATTTAACTCACCCTGTGTTGAAAATCACGATATTTCCCTGGTAATGGGAAAGTTAATGTGCAGAAAATGCGGGAGGATGGGCCTTCTCCCGGTATTCCAGAAAAACAGGTGCAATTCAAACCATAGCATCGCAGTAATTGACGGTGTTCCAAAATGCAGGCGTTGCGGGGCAATAAAAGACTGGGAGACAAAGCGGTGTGGTTTGTAGGAATCAATCTGAAAGGTAATAAGTTCAATACATGGCATTGAAATGACTTAATTCGTCCAGAGAACTGAACTGAATTAATCTCCCTTTATGGGACTATCGAAAACATACGATTCACAGGTTCCAGAGCGATACCACAAGCTGGCAACCAACCCGGACATAAAAAAAATACCGGGATATTTTTCTGACGGTTCAGTATTCTTGAGGTACCTTGAACCAGATACAAAAATAGCAGAGGAAAGGGTTCCGTTGCCTTTGCGCCTAGCTTGTATTCACCTGACCACCGGTGAACTGGTGTTGCTGAACGGGTTCGTCCTCACCGCAAGTGAGAAGAGGTACGGGTAATTCGTTTTAAGGTGAAGCATGTAATCGAGCCATTGAATGACAATCAGTGACACAACCCTTTTCGTATCACCTGCCAGGTGGTTAAGGTCAGATTCAGGAAGCCCCCCGAAATCTTCCCTCGCGGATAACTCATCTTCAAGATGAAATACAGCATTAAGAAGGTCAGTAAACGCCTCATGTTCAAACAGGACCGGGTGCTGTAGGAGTTGAACGAAAAGGGTCCGTTTTCCCCTGAGTAACTGGTGGATTTCCAAAAGATCTACCGTATGAATATCGATTTCAAAATTCAGGGCCTTCATATTTGTCTTTGCGTCCAGGAAGTCCTTTTCAGTCCATTCAGGCTGCACGAGCAGAGTGGTATTCAATAATTCGCTTCCGGTTATTGACCCTCTCAGCTTCCTGATCAAAGGTGTTCCAGCCTCAGAAAAAAACACCCCGACGATCATATTTACTTTCCTCGTCCTTTCAATCGCCTCTTTCCGCCCGAGGGTTAATTCAATTGAGTTGATAGCAACAAAAATGAAGGTCCCTACTCCGGCAAGAATAACGAATATTCCAAGTACCTTGCCGGCATCGGTCTTTGCAGTGATATCTCCATAGCCGACGGTTGAGATGGTAACGATCGTGAGGTATATGGAATCAAGGGGCGTAAGACCCTCGAGAATAATAAAACCAACAACCCCTGTGGTAAGAACCAGCGCAAGGAAAATGATATAAAATTTAAGCCGTAATGCCGGGGAACTCATTAATCGTCTAAATCTGTCAGCGTGACTTAAAAATATTCCCGGGGATCTGAAATGATCCCATTAAAAAAACAGACCTGTTGGATCCTTCATGCTTTACAATCTCGAGTCCAGGAATTTCCTGATAGCCTGACCTCTTCCCTCTTCTGACAATGCAACCGGCACCGGATAACCCTCTTCATAAGTAGGTGCACCATGCTGGTACATGATTCCAAGACCTATCCTTGTGTCAGCAGTGTAGTCCCATCCACGGGCGCGTTTATGCGCCGCCTGGTAATCGCCTGAAGAGCCTGCATCCCAGTCATACACTCTTTCATTATAATAATCGGTCAGGTTACAGTAGGTTGCACATACCTGGAGGTTATCGATGAATGAGAACCCCTTATGTAATAAGGCCTCATGTAACAGGAATTTGAGTTGCTCACGTCTTCCGGTATATCCCCTGGCAATAAATGTCGCACCAGATGAAAGCACCAGGTCGAGCGGGTTTAAGGGGTTCTCTTTTTCCCCTTTCGGGGTAGACCTCCCGTGAAACCCATAGGGGGATGTCGGGGTGAACTGCCCGGTCGTCAGGCCATAGACCCGGTTATTGTTTACCATCACTGTAATATCGACGTTCCTTTTTGCCGCAAAAATCAGGTGCTCAATTCCTTCCGCATAACAATCCCCGTCACCTGCAATGCAGAGTACTTTCAGGCCAGGATTTGCGAGCTTAATCCCGGTAGCAACCGGGATAGTACGGCCATGAAGGGAATAAAACCCGTTGAGGTTCATGAAATCAAAAATTTTGGCGTGCTGTCCGATACCTGTCACGAGGATAACATTTTCAACCGGGTAGCCTTCAGACCCAAGGTCTGAAACGACCTCTTTCAGCGCATGCTGCACGATAAAATTGCCGCAACCCGGGCACCAGGTATTTTTTGCATGGCTGATCAGTTCGCTCCCCTTCATGAAATGGCCTCCCGTACCCTTGCAGTGAGTTCTTCGATGGTAAACGGCCTTCCATCATATTTCAGGACCAGGCCGCTGGCACGGTACCCGAACTGACTGACGAGCCTCGCAAGTTGACCGGTCTCATTTGATTCAACCGAATAGAACCTCCTGACACCCGTCATGGCATTTGCAAACGATCGCTCCGGGAAAGGGCATAACACAACAGGCCGGATTACCCGGAGGTCAAGGAGTTTTCCCACTTCATCGCAGGCACCCTTGTTCGAACCCCACGTGAGGAGAGCACCATCGGAATTGGTATTCCCTGATACTTCCACTGGGTGAAGTCCCTCTAGCTCCTCCCTGAGGCCCGCGATCTTATTATTTCGTTTATCAGCCATCGTTCTCGTGACCTCTGGTTCTTCTGTCGTAATACCATCCGTATCATGCACATGGCTGTTTACTTTTATCCAGTCACCAACTGATGGTGGGAACCGCAAGGGTGAAATTCCGGACTCTGTCAGTTGGTACCTCATATAGGGGCGGACACCGGGATCTGCCATTATGGGTTCCGGATGACAATCTATTGAAAAATCAGGGTCTATACTGTATAACCCTTCACAGACGATCTTATCTGGTAAAATAATAGAAGGTACCTGGTATTTCCATGCAAACGCAGTGGCAAGCCTCGACCAGGTCCTGGCCTCGGTCGTATCCCCGGGTGCGACAATAAACCGGGGGAAGTCCCCGTGCCCGGCATTCAGTGCGAAAAGAAGGTCTGATTGAGCGGTGTAGGTTGCAAGACCGGTACTTGGCCCGGCCCTCTGCCCGAGGACTATGACAAGGGGGAGTTCTGCAATGCCGGATAGTCCAAGTGCCTCGGTCATCAGGCAGAAACCACCACCTGAGGTCCCGATTGCAGAGCGGACCCCCGCATATGAACATCCAAGGGCCATAAGGATACCGGCTGTTTCGCTCTCAGGCTGGACAACACGGATCTGGAACTCATCTGCTTTGGCTGCAAAAAAATGCATGAGGTTTGACGTCGGGGACATCGGGTATGCAAAATACATGGTTACTCCACCTTCAAGGAGCCCAATGCCAATCGCTTCGTTCCCCGTCATAACAGGGTGCCTGTGATCGGTGATCTCCTTCACCGCCATCCGTACATCGGCTGCATCATAAGCCTGCCAGGCAACCCGCAGGTTCTGAACAGTCTCTTTCATAAGAGCATTCCAAAATACCTCTTCTGCGATGTTCCAGTCAATCCCTGCTGCTTTTAAAAATGCCCCTATTATCGCTGAATTTCCCATAACAGTGGGGGCCTGCTCATTTTTGAGAATCGAACCGATGGGGACCTGGACTGCCCCGGGGTGACTGGCAATATCACCATTACAAATTATTACCCCCCCCCGACCCAGTTTTCCCCGATGCAGCTCGATCGTTTCCTGGTTGAGTGCAAGGATGAAATCAACCTTGTCCCGAACAGCACCCACAGGTCGCTCTGCACCCCGGATTATTGCAAAATTATGGCCGCCCTTGATGAGAGATGGGTAATCAAAATACATATGCACCCGGTACCCCATATGGGCAAGTATTTGTGCAACAACCTGCCCGGAGCTGGCAACACCGTCCCCGGCCCTTCCCCCGATCAGGACTGATACTTCATGTATGTCCACGATAACATCCCAAAGGTTTGTTACAGCAAAATGCCCGGTCTGATGAATTAAAGCTTCCCTTATATCTCATCCTGGCAAATATTTTCAAATTTCAGGACCGTCCGATTCAGATTGTATCAGACATTACCATGGAAGGATAACGGATATCCGGATGTGTTTCTGGAGAAGAGACTGCCATCCGGGAAAAAATCTCCGATCAACCCAGCAGAAATGTGAAAATTCATGTATCCCTGTATCCAATACACTGCTATAATGACCCTGCCGCTTCAGCTCCAGGTTGCAAATAAATGTGCAGAACTTGATATACCCCTTGTCGGGTTTGCACCGGCTGATCGCTGGGATTCCCCCCTCTTCGAACCATGGGTACCGGAACAATTCCGCCCACGTGCAATATACCCGGGGACGAACACGGTTATTGTCATCGGCATACCGGTCAGTCTGCCAGTCCTGGAAACATCACCTTCGATATTCTACCGTGAACTCTATAAAACAGTTAACACCATGCTTGACCAGAGCAGTTTGCGGATCTCTATCATGCTCAGCGAACTCGGTTCTCCCACAATCGCTCTCCCGAGGGATGGGTATGGATCAATCAGCGTTTTAAAAGAAAATCCGGTGGTGTTTTTTTCCCACCGCCATGCGGCATTTCTTGCGGGCCTTGGTAATTTTGGCGTAAATAATATGATACTCACCCCCGGGTATGGCCCGAGAGTACGGTTTACCTCGGTTTTCACCCAGGCAAAAATTTGGGGAGGGAGAATAATGCATACGCCCCTTTGCACTCACTGCATGCAGTGCGTAACAATCTGCCCCGTCAATGCCCTGCAGGAAGAAGATTATCCGGCCGGGCTTACGGATAAGAAGACCTGCACCGCACGCTCTGAAGAACTGTTACAACGATATATTTCACCCTGCGGGTTCTGCATCCGGGTCTGCCCGGTGGGGGAAGACCGGAAACAGTACCAAAGAGAACAACCGGCAATATACGATGAATCAGACCCGGAATATTCGGACTATCACAAGGCATGGGAACATGTCAGGTCATACGGCGGAAAATAAA
>CAIKOD010000094.1 GCA_903828975.1 uncultured Methanomicrobiales archaeon
CTGGTGAACTTGACCATGGCGGAGATCCGCTTTGCAGCGTTCGAAACCCTCAGGAAATACTCAGTGAGTGTAGGATCGGGCTGCTTATTTTCCAGAAAGGCGAGGTATCCCGTCAGTATCGTTAGTTGGTTGTTGATGTCATGCCGGGTGATGGAAGAGAGGAGGTTTAATTTTTTGTTTGCCGTGGCGAGTGATGTTGAATATTGCTGGAGTTCCTGCGCATGGTACTCCATCTCCTTTTCGAGTTCTTTCCGCTCGGTGATGTCGATGAGAAGAATGAGGAAAGCCGGGCTGTCATGGTACCGGACCGGTGTGCCTTTCGTGATCACCGATCTCCGATGCCCGTCCTGTGCGACGATATCGGTTTCATAGGCAGGGTTTTCACGTCCTTCATGACGGGCCTTCATCATTGAGATAACTTCCTCCCGGTGCTCGTCGGCGACATATGAGAGCACGGATGTACCGACCAACTTCTCCGCATTATATCCAAGCGCCTTCTCTGTAGCAGGGTTCACGTAGAGGATCTTCCCGTCCGGTCCGTATACGATGATGTACTCGGGCAGGTTCTCCACGAGGCCACGGTTGAATAACTCGCTATCAGCAAGAGTTTCTTCCGCCCGTTTGCGTTCGGTGATGTCCTCCCCGGAACGGAGTGTTCCGGTAATGGTCTGGTTCTCATCCCGGATGAGAGTAATATGCCACGCAACAAGCCGCTCCTCACCGCTTGCCGTAACAATGTTTCTCTCGATCTGCTCCGAATACCCCATCGAGCCGTCAATCTCTTGCGCAAATGACTTTTTCGCATCTTCCCGTTCCCGTTCTGGCAGAAAGGTATCAAACCAGTTCTTTCCGATGATATCCTCTTCGCGACGTCCCAGCAGCCGGCACCCTGCGAGGTTCACCAGGGTCACGGTCTGGTCGGCATTGATGGAAAGGATGGTCGTTCCCACTATGTCAAGATATGATTGGGCCCTGAGGCGTTCTTTAAGGAAAGCATTCTCAACCTCGTACATTTCCTTGTTGAACCTGATGTTCTGGTCCCGCCAGATCAGGCCGATGCCAGCTCCGGCGCCAGCCAGCAGGATGGCAATGATCAGAATAAGGAGGAGGGCTCGTTCCCGGAGCGGCCCGTATACTTCCGAGGCATCCATCCGGGCGACAAGGAACCATGGGGTACCGGGGACTTTCTGTATATCGGCAATGACCGGCACCCCCTGGTAATCGACCCCGTCGACGATCCCTTCCCCGCCCAACACAGCCTGTACCGCAGGAACATTTGTCCTGTTTAACGGTATCCGCAGCGTGAGGGGCGTGTCGGGATTGTACCTGAGGCCATTTAAGTAAACCACATCATTGCCCTCCCGGCGGATAAGCTGGGTTTCAGCCGAATTACTGGGTGCCGGCCACTCGTTGATGAACGGATAAAGGTCCCGCCCGGGATCAATCTGGAAGGCGAGGACCCCCAGCGGGTTGCCACTTCCCTCATCATCGAAAACGGGCACAAGGACTGCCAGGTAGATCCTCTGGTCAATGTCATCCCGGTAGAAATCAATAAGGGTGACCTTGTCCGACTGCAGGGTTCCGTTTACTTGTTTCAAAACGGAACTGGCGACTGCCGTTTGGGTTTCGGGAACCGACATCCGGAGAGCGCCGGTGGTATCCATCAGGTAGACCCGGTCATACGGGGAGTTAGCCTGTTCTTTTTCCAGCCATGTCATGACCTCTCCCTGAGACTCAGTGTCACTGCTGTCGTTGAAGAGATGCTGGACACGCGACGAAAAAAGAGGGTTATGGAAAAAGACGCCTGGGACATTAATGCGCTCGGATTTCCATTGCACCAGTTTGGTCACTTCCATACCCGCAACAGCAGAGAGCTGGTGCTCGACCTCAGTCCTGTGCTCCCTCTCGTAATTCTGGTAGGAGTAGTACCCTGTGGCGAGGACAACTACCGCCAGAACGGCAAACACCAGGACAATCTGGTACCGGACGCGTCGGTCGTTTTTCCGGTCCGGTTGACGACCGGTCATGGTGAACCAGCCCCCTGTCGCCACATCCCCTTCGGCACCGTCATCTCGAACCGTGCTCCCCTGCCGGGCTCACCGTTCTCTTTGATCGTGACACCGGTGATATCCAGAATCTCCCTGACAAAGATGAGACTCCGCATCGATGCACGACCAGTACTCTCATCGCGTAAAAAGATCTGCTCTTTCTGCTCCAGCGGAATGCCTATACCATCATCTTCAAAGACAATGGTGGCAGATTCATGACTAATCATCTGCCAGACCCGGATCCGGGTGACATGGCCCCCGTGTTTCACCGAGTTCTCAAAGAGGCGCTGGCATACCTTTTCCAGCAGGGGATCGGCAAAGATCTCAAGGTCTCCTGTTTCAATGCTGTGCTTGATGGTCCCGATGGATATATGGGAGAGCCCGAACAGCATTGCCATCTTTGCGTTCTGCCATTTCGGGGGTTTTGCACCCATTTCCTGGTAATCTGTCGAATATGCAATGGTCTCGTGGATTAACCGGACCGCATCAACTCCTTTTTGGACGGTCTCGATGATGGGTTCCTGCCCGGTTAACTGGTTTTTTGCCAGCTCAAGGTAACTACTCAGGACGAAGGTCTGGTTGGTTAGGTCTTTTCGTGTCAGCTGTGAGAGCACGTTGAGCTTCTGGTTCACCCGTATGAGAGCATCTTCCGCCCGCTTTCGCTCGGTGATGTCCCGGACCACCCCCACAGCCATCCGTTTTCCCTGGAGTGTGACCACATGGGTATTGATCTCGACCGGAAGAATGGTCCCGTCTTTTCTCCGGTGCTCGGTCTCGAATATCGAATGACCAATCGTAGATAATTCGCCGATGAGCTCATCGAGAGGCCGGTTGTGGAAGTCAGTGACAAAATCAAGGGGACCATGCACCAGCAGTTCTTCCCGTGTGTACTGCAGCATCCGGCAGGCGACTTCGTTTACTTCGATGAATTTTCCCGGTCTGCCGTCAGGTCCAATCTCATGGATATGGAGTCCGTCATTTATGTGATCAAAGATGCCACGGAACTTCTCCTCGCTCTCTGCGAGTGCATAGAACTGGCGATTAAGTTCTTCCTCGGTGGCAGCCAGCTCCTCGTTGGCTGCCATAAGTTCCAGGTTCTTTCTTTCAAGTTCAACGTTGGAAGCAAGAAGCAAAGTCCGCGAATTCTTCAGACTGGTTGACATATCATTGAATGCCAGGGACAGGTTGCCCAGTTCATCGTTGCTGGTGATCTCAATTTTTGTATCCAGATCACCCGATCCGACACGTTCAGATCCTTTCTGGAGCGCAGAAATGGACCTGAGCACCGAGCGGTTGATGAAAAGATACGTGAGCAGGACAAAGAGCATGAGAACTGCAATCGAGAATGAAATAACAAGGAGCATTTTCTGCTCGATATCACGGGCTTCGGTTTTCACCAGTTGCGAAAGTTCGGACGACCGGGACATCAACATCTGCGTCTGTCCTGCTAATGTGCTCTCAGAAAATTCTAACAATTCCTGGCTTTCCCCAATGGGCTCCTTTCCCTGCACACTGCCTGCCACGGCTACCAGATTGGAAAAGGATGTATTCAGGTCCCGATGGCTGTCAAACAGGTCATTTAGTACGGCCTGCTGGGAAGGATTGTGTACGGTGAGCTCCTGAAACTGCCCTGTCAGCGTAGCGTATTTTGCATACCACCGTTCTACCGGTTGTATCCCGCCGTGAATAATATAATCATTTTCCAGGTAGTAGAGGTCAAATGAGGACGTTTCAATATTATTGATGGTCTGCTGCTTTTTTTCTATGTCGGAAAGCTGGTTGTAACTGGTGTATACCGAGAAAATTATCAGAGTAACCAGGGCGACAAAGATGATGATGCTGATACCGACCTGTGTTTTAATTTTCATCGTTCCACGACTATACCAGACCTCACCGGATGAGAGTGACTGCTGAAGGTTTCAACCTGTACAGGATATCTGGTGAGATATATTTTGAGAAATCAGGTATATCCGTCGCATCGGTCAGATTCCGGCGGACCCTCCACCGGGTCTCGTCTTCCATGGAAGTGATAAGCGACTGGGAAAGACCAACGGAAAAATGATGGTTCTGCCAGTCCTGCTCCATATACTGGTCATCAAATTTAGTCTGCTTTTGTGCAACCCGTTTTGCTTCTTCCGGGTGAGAATTGACATAGGTTTCTGCCTCAAGAACCGATGAGAGCACCGCTTCTACGATCTCCGGGTGTCCCTTAACAGTGATTTCATTGGAGACAAGGGAAAAGTGTGCATGCTGCCCAAGATTGGCTGGCCATACAATTGCATTTCCTCCCAGCTTCTGCCGCATCTGGTAGACATATGGCTCAAAGGAGACGGCTGCATCGATATCTCCATTGACAATTGCATCCACGAGTTCCGCAGGCAAAAAATATGTTACCGTCGTATTGCGCAGGGATAGGCCATTCAATACAAAAAACCTGTCCAGAAAATATTCCGGAATGTTACCCTTCGTGACGCCAATCTTTTTCCCCTCAAGATCAGGAATCTGAAAAATTCCCCTGTCCTTGCGGCCGACAATAGAATTGGTATCAGATTCTGAAAGTGTACCGATAACCCGCAATTTTTTGTTATACAGCTGCGGTTCTGAAAGGGAATACTCATTAATATAACCAAAGTCATTTTTGTGATCCAGAAGGTTCTGCGTGGCGAGATTGGCTGCCTGGGATCCGATGAATGTGACATTCAGACCATGTTGTGCAAAATAACCCTGTTCCTTTGCGATCAGTAACAGGGTGGAAGGGACTCCCTGACCCGGATCAATCCTGATATCTATTAAGGTTTTGGGAGGGGGTTGCTGCACGGACTGGAGGTACCATACTCCTCCCCCAATAAGGATAATCACCATAACAATGAGGACGAGGATCTGGTTTCTTTTCATCATCTCACACCGGGAGTTATCATCTGCAATATTTCAGGGTAATGATTCACTGGGGTCAGTCTGCCTGCCCGCTGCGAAGCCGGATGTTCCGATCTCATGTATCCACAGGTCTTTTAGATCTTCTGCAAGCGTCCTTTCCCATATTACAACTGATCCTCTCTTTTCATCTGATAACAGCCTTTCGGCACCATGATCTCAAACCGTGCCCCTTGTCCGGGCTCGCCGGTCTCTTTGATCGTGATACCGGTAATATCGAGGATCTCTCGGGATAAGGGCTAAACTTCATTATCCCATAAAAAGAATAATATACTCATGACAGAAATTGTCCTCGATGTCCCTGATGATCTTCCATTGCCCGGCCTTATCGAGAGGCTTAATAATATTATTGCCGAAGAGCATTTGAGATGGATGCTCTTTTCCAAAAGTGTGGATGTGATTGCACTTGATGATAAGGATATGACTGCTTTGGAGGGGATGAGGGATGAAACATGGAAAGAGAAGAAGAAGCTCTTCGGTTTGTGATCGACACCAATATCCTGATCGGTGCACTTGTCAAGGACAATTCATTTAAATGCAGACTCATTAAAAATCGTAATTTTCGGTTCTTTTTCCCGGATTACGGGCTTTTTGAAATTGAAAAATTCCGGGAATATATATGTCAAAAAAGAGAACGATCATCATGTCCCCCCTATGACTATGCTATCAAATTCCTGCTGGAATCTGTTACCATTGTACCCCGTGAATTGTACAAAGACCAGATCCCTTCTGCCTGTGCAGAGATGGCGGAAATTGATCCCAAAGATACGCCGTTTCTCGCACTTGCCCTCCATCTTGAATGCTCTCTCTGGTCTGATGATATTCACCTGAAACGGCAATCTCTCGTTCACTGTTATTCCACAAGTGAAATTGCAGATCTTGGTAGAAATTAATGAACCGGGAATCCGGAAGAGATCATACGATATAATTTTTTTTATTTCTGATTTTTTCTGCCAGCATTCATTTTATATTCACAGCAAAAAGTGAAAACAGAGTTAAAAAGATCTGCTCATTTTTGTTTACTACCGAGCCGGTATGCCCCCTTCGGCACCGTCATCTCGAACCGTGCTCCCTTCCCGGGCTCGCCGGTTTCTATAATTGTAATCCCGGTTATCGCAAGGATCTCACGGGACAGAAAGAGCCCAAGCCCGGTGTTCTTCCCGAATCCACGTTCGAAGATCTTCTCC
>CAIKOD010000095.1 GCA_903828975.1 uncultured Methanomicrobiales archaeon
AGATCTCTTTAGATATATTTTGGCGGACCAGATTTGATAAGAATCCAATGGATTCTTCGACGGGTATTAACGCAGCCTTGCCCTGCTTATTTTAAAAAATCAGGACATCGGGGAAAATTAAAAAAAAATTGCCTGTATGCCGGGGTGCTCTTGTGAGACACGCCGGAACAGTATCGGCGCAAAAGTCCGATTTCGTACCCAACCAACTTCTGGATGACCGATCATCCGTGTGCTGACATTACAGACAGAGTCCATAGTGTTTTCTGCCATCAACCGTCAATCGGGGCAGGTTCAAAACGCCATAATACAACCGGACAAAAGCGTGTCCGGAATTTTACGGCAGGGTAAGATGAAGAGCACTACCATGACGCGGGTTGCTGCACATGCACCATGGTAGACACCGGAAGACCGTGATGGGCAGGAGAGGATTGCGAACAAGGTATATATTTGCAGGACACCATTTGCACGAATAGCCGTAACAACGCATCGTTGCCGGCACCATTACGTGTGACCGGGCCGGGATGGGGTACCATATCACCATCCCAAAAAAGAGCGGTGAAAAAATTCAGGGGGCTCGGTTTACTAAGAGAAACATCCAGGCAGGGATCATGAAGATCTCTCTCTCACCTTCCGTGATCTTTTTAAATGTGTTTTTTGTGACCAGAATTCCCCGGTTCACCTCATGGGCTGCCATGAACGTGCGCAGGCCCTTCAGGTCGGAGGGAGCGATATGCTCCCGGAACTTGACCTCGATGGGGAGAAGAGGTTCTGTGTCAAGCACCACATCCACCTCGTTCTTCTGCTTATCCCGCCAGAAATACTTCCCGGCAAACACGGTCTCGACATAGGGGCCCAGAACCTTCTCAACAAGCAGGGTGAAATCAAATCCCATGACCGCAAATGCGATCGCCGGGTGAACCACGTAGACCTTCTTGTTCCTGCGGAGGCGCGAGGCAGCGCTGCCGGTATAGGATTCGGCTACGGTTATTAAGAACGCGGACCGGAGGTAGAACAGGTAATTTGTCACCGTTTCATAATTGGCATTCAGCGTTGAGCACAGGTTTTTTACTTCAAAAAGGTTTGCGGAATTGTTGCAGCAGTAGCGGAAGAGGTCAAAGAGGAGGTCCCGGCGCCGGATCTCGTAGATTGCGGGGATATCCTGGTAAATGATTTTCTTGACAACCAGCTCGTAGATGTATTTCCTGATGACTGTTGAATCCTCTTCATCGCAGAGCTCCGGAAACGCACCCCTGAACAGGTACTGCAGGAACTCGCGTTCGAAGTATTCTTTCTCCGCCAGAGTGCGATGCCAGAAATCCTGCAGGGCAGCCCAGTCATCACGTGCGGGAACCGGTACTCCGGGGGGATGCCCTTTGAGCTGCAGGTATTCGGAGAATCTGAGAGGTTCGAGCTGGAACGTGACGAGCCTGCCGGCAAGCGTTGCCTTTGCCTTTGAGAGTTCAAGCGATTCCGACCCGGACACGATGAATTTTGTCCCTTTCTGGTCATAGTACCGCTTGAGGATGCCCTCCCAGTCCCTTATATAATGGATCTCGTCAAGGAAGATGGTGCGTGAGTGGAAGTTGTTGAGAAAATAGTCCAGCACAAATACGAGCACGTCTTTTTTCTGGGTCTCCTCTTCATCGAAC
>CAIKOD010000096.1 GCA_903828975.1 uncultured Methanomicrobiales archaeon
GGGCAGGGAGGGGGTGAAACCCCCTCCTGTCTTCATATTTCCCTCTTCTTTTTTATGACCCCGAAGGATTTCCCATGAAAATGGGTGAATGGCCCCCAAAATGAGGAGATTTTGAAAGGTCATTTTCATGGTTCGGGTGTGAACTTCCTGTTCATGCGTGTTTCTACAGAGCCGATTTTTTAATACTACCATATCAGGAGAGATTTTGGAATAGGGTAAATACAACTCAAAACTAATCTCACCATAAGGCGTTTTTTCTGTATTTTCATACAGGCGAATTATTCGGAACGATTTGTAAATAATTTATAGTAAATAATAGAAAAATATTTAGCATATTAGGTTAACACAAATACTGGGCACTCACTCGTGAACTTCAAAGGTCATAGAAGGATGTACGATCACACAATCTTCGGAAAATAAATCATGATGAGAGTTGATTTGGTCAGATTTGATCATATCACGCCCAATTATCCAGTTCAAAATCTTCAGGAAACAAATGTTTGGCAAGAACAAACCCGTATCTCCAAAGGGTTCTGGGGGACCAAGACGGAAGGATCTTATAATGGGGTCCTTCCTCACTAAAGCTATGAAATATTATGGTTACGGTTCCTAAAACTCTGAACTCCATATCCCGTTTCCAACTATCAGTTATCAGGATCATATTATCGTCTAATTACGTCAAAAAAAACTGTACAAAAATGAAATCTGTATTCGAGAACCCCGTCCCACCCTATTCCGGCTGGGTGCGACACGAGTACCGCCTGTCCCGCCCCGTGACATCAGACGATGTTGAGGCTTTTTTGGGTAACGAAGAGCTGTATGTACGGGACACGGCTGCCGGACAGGTGAATATCATTCACAAGTACGGTCTTGTTGAACTCCATTTCCTCATTGGTGAGTCTTGTATCGAGGTCTGGTTCAACCCGGAGAGTGGAGCATACCCTTCTGAATACCTCGATGCCCTTCTTGCGACCCGGTTTTAATTAGGACGTATTGTTTAAAAAATAAAAAAAAAAAGTTAATCGATCCCAACCATCACTTCTGATGCCTTCATGACCGCGTAAACTTTAGATCCTTCTTTCAGATTCATTGTTTCTGCGGAGTGAGTGGTGATGGATGAGACGATTTCATTGCCACCGGCAATTGTGATCACTACTTCTGTACTGACCGGGCCTTTCTTGATCGCCTTTACAATTCCAGGTATCTGGTTCCGTGCACTAATCTTCATGATCTTCACTACGCATACTTAATGAATGCTATATTTAAACGTATCAATCAAGGAATAAGAAAAAAATCGTTTTGTTCATTTAGGATATGGCTACGGGATTTGAGTGCTCCGCCGACTATTGAGAGATGCGATCATTCGTTATGATGCTACCCGATTAAAGAAAAATATTAATGATATATAATTAACAATGCCAAGAATAAATCAAAAATGTTTTAATATACTCTGACACATGGATCAATGAACCTTATGACCAGAAAAAAAGACAAACTGCTTACCGGCACAATTATTTGCATCACCCTCTGCATCGCTCTTCTATTTGCTGGATGCACGTCTACCCCACCAGCACAGGTAACGTCAACACCCACACCAGCAACCGATGTACCGAACTCTGTAACGACCCCAATCGTAACAATGAAGCCTACGACACCAGTACAAAAAACACTGATCGCATTTACGGCCGCATCATTAACAGGAGCTTCAAATAAGATTGGCCCTGCATTCTATAACACATCAGGAAATACCGTCAAATTTAATCTCGATGGAACGCAAGTCCTGAAACAGCAGATTGAAAAGGGTGCCAATGCAGATGTTTTCATCTCCGCCAGTAATACGTACACAAACGGCCTGAAAAGCGAAGGGTACCTCATTAACAGCACGGTGAAAAACCTCACATCCAATTACATTATCGTAATTATTCCAGCAGGGAATCCCGGGAATATTAAATCGCTCGCTGATCTCGGCATACCAGGGAAACGCATCGCTATGGGGACACCAGAAGTTCCCGTAGGCATCAATACACGGATTGTCATTGATAAACTCGCCAACAGCACCTACAACACCTCCTGGAAAGAGAACATATACAAGAATGTGAAAACCTTCGAGACTACTGAACCGGGTGTAGTCACCAAGGTTGCACTTGGGGAGGTAGATGCAGGACTTGTTTATGAATCTTCTTATAAGACCGCAAAAGAGGGATCACTCAGTGCCGTCAACATTCCGGTTAAGGATAATGCTCTTCAGATTTATACCATTGGTATTCTCAATTCTACAACAAATAAGGATGTTGCTCAGCAGTTCGTGGATTTCATGCTCTCGCCTGACGGCCAGAAAATTCTTTCTGATTTCGGGTTCCGCCCATACGGGTCCTGATCGGGATTACATTTCCATTATTTTTTAAATTATATTGAACCCTTTAATGATGGGATACGAGCTCATCTATGGCAACCAATTTCAGGATTTCAAAATCATTGGCATATGTAGTAGCCGTTACCAGTATCGGATTGGTAGTGCTGTATCTTGCACTCCCCGTTATTGCCCTGTTCTTTCATTCCAGTCCTGAACAGTTTATCTCTTCTCTTACAGAGCCAAAAGTGATCGATGCACTGGTACTCAGCCTGGTAACTTCAACCATTGCTATGGGAGTCATTGTTCTTGTAGGAACACCCGCTGCCTATTTCCACTCCCGGATGGATTACCCGGGGAAAAATATTGTGGATATCCTGATCGACCTCCCCCTTGTCCTCCCCCCGGCTGTAGCCGGACTGGCATTGCTCCTCTTATATGGGCGTATGGGTATGATCGGTCAGTACCTCCATATATTCGGGATCGATATCGGATTCACCATAATCGCGGTTATTATGGCCCAAATCTTTGTTGCATCGCCGTTTTATCTCAGGCAGGCGAAAGCTCTCTTCGGACAGCTGGACCCCTCATATGAGCAGACGGCCAGGTCTCTGGGCGCCTCGCCTCTCTTTGTGTTCGCAACGATTGTCCTCCCCCTTACGTTTGAAGGCCTCCTTTCCGGGCTGGTAATGACATTTGCCCGTGCTCTTGGTGAATTCGGGGCTACCATCATGGTTGCCGGCAACCTCCCCGGGGTAACCCAGACGATGCCTCTTGCCATTTACGGTGCGATGCAGGGAGATTTCAATACTGCAATCACGATCTCAATACTTCTCGTGATAATATCATTCGGCATTATGGCCGCAATCAGTATCCTTACAAAAAGGCGGGGTTTACTTGCTTGATATTTCCGTGTCACGGCAATTGCGGGATTTCCGTCTTTCCCTCGATCTCACCGTCAAACCCGGGGAGTACCTCATCCTGACCGGGGATAACGGGGCCGGGAAATCAACACTATTGAATATCGTCGCCGGCCTGATGACCCCGGATCAGGGTTATATATTGTTAAATGGCACGAGCCTTTTCGATGCAGGGAAGCACATTAATATCCCTCCTGAAGAACGCAGGATCGGTTATATTTTTCAGAATGCAGCAATTTTCCCTCACCTCACCGTAACAGAAAACATCGCATACGGGTTAAAGGCGATGGGGATGGGTAAACCCCTGCGTGAAAAAAAAGTAGCGGGTCTGATCGATCAATTACAGCTGAATCATCTGCGGAATTATAAGGCAGACCAGCTTTCAGGAGGTCAGAAACAACTTGTTGCCCTTGGGAGAGCAATAGCAATTGATCCTGTCCTGCTCCTTCTAGATGAACCTTATCGGGCGCTGGATAGTACCATGTACGCGGTTGTAAAGGAATGCATCCATGATGTGGTAAAATCCATGAATATTCCCTGTATTCTTGTAACTCACCAGATTTCTGACCAGGAACTTGTGAACAGCAGGACTTGCAGGATACACGAAGGGATACTTGTTGAACCTTAATAGTTCAATACACATTATGGATTGTTCAGAAAAGCAGCAACAATTCAAACATTCCAACCGATTCTGTCGGCCACGAATACAGAAAAATTTTAATCTTATAAATAAATCTTTTTACTTTATTAACAAGGCATAAAATTTTCCGGAGTTATATTAATATAATATAGTTGACATATTCCAAAAAAGAAACATATTTATTTTCATTACGGCAATAAACCTATGCTGCACAGCGGCTGTGTGGCTAAGGGTAATCTTTGGAAAATGTACTATAACAGGCCCTTTCCCGGCTCTGTCATGGAGCATTTTCCAACAGCACCAGCTGGAAGCAGAACTATCACCGCATCTTTCCTTCTGATTTTCACTTCGGCGTGTAGAAATTCTTATACCACCAGACTCTACCACAGGTATATAGAACAATTTTGTGAGGATGGAAGAAGCACGATGAAGATAATCAATATTATCGGACATTCCTGTTCAGGAAAGACTACATTTATCTCAAAACTTTTAGTGATACTGAAGGATACTGGCAGGGTTGCAACGATTAAGCACCTTGGCCACCATAATTTCAGTCTTGAAAAAGGAAAAGATACAACCATCTTTTACGAATGTGGTGTTGATATCTCTGCAGGAATCGATTCTGAAAAAACCGCTCTTTCTATCAGGAATAATAACCTGATTTCCATACTCGATCTTCTGGCAGACCAGGGTATTGAATTCACGGTTATCGAAGGGTTCAAAACAATAGGACTGCCAGCAGTTGTAATTGGGGATCTCGAGTCAGACAAGGTCCTGTTCAGGAACCCGACCCTTGACAATGTAATGAACGGGCTGGAACAATTTCCGGAATATTGTACTTTGAAAGGTGTCGAAAATGAGTTAAGGACGGCCAGGTCTTACCCGAATGGTTCCGGTAAAACCTGCCTTTCGAAGCCGGACCAATCATCCAATGATCTTCTTATGACTGTTTCAGTTCCCGCGAATTTTTCCGAAACACAATTCGCTGCCGGATATAAAGTATTCAGGAAGATCGCTGAGGAGGTCACCTGGGAAATATCCCATGAATATCATCCCGTTCTGGTATCTGTGGGGCTCCGGAACTGCTGGAGTTTTTCTATACACGCTGAGTTTTTAATTGCAGTAATCACAGAAGATTTTGAGACCGGATCCTTCGTTGTTTCGGCGGTTCATGAACGTATAAAGAGAAAAACTGCAATCGTGGGTTGATGATCGGCCAGAAATTCTGACATCTATCAATTTACAAGTTTTTTTCCTTTTTATGGCGCGTCAGATCATACAGTCAGGTTACTGATCATCTATTATTACCTGATTATCGGGAAAATTCTGAATTTTTAAATTTTTTTTGCAGGATTAAAATCCCGCGGTTTTCCTTAATGTCCTCATATTTTATAATTTACATCAACTTTGATCACACAACAAATGGCGTTAATTGCTTGTGAAATAATGAAAATCGAGGTTAACTGAATAATATTGATTTTTTTATATTAAATACTAAAATTTAAGTACATTTCAGAGCGAAAACTGATCCATATGATTTCTGTGTGATATCATGGCTTTTGCAGTACATGTAAATTCAGATCGGTGCACCGGGTGCAACAACTGTGTTGTTGCCTGCCCGGTCAATGCACTCGAGCTATTTTCGCTCGACCCTGTCACCAAGGAGAAGATCTACGAGGTGCAGGATGGTATCGCAGTCAGCCTCGATTTCAAGGCTGAACTCTGTGCCGGATGCGGTGTGTGCGTTGAGGCATGCCCGTATGATGTGATCACCCTCACAGGGAGGGGTGACAGCCGATACATGGCCCATACATGAACCCCCCTCGATTTTGGATTAACTACGAAAATGAGTTGAAAAGATCAATTTCCTGAGGAGATACAATTGACAAGTAAGATTACACTGAACATGATCACATGCCGGACCATCCAGCAGGGTGTTGGCATGGAAGCAGGCAAGACGTCCCAGAAGTACTTCGATGCCTGCACCATCATCCATATGCACCCCGAAGACATGAAAAAGCTCGGGATATGGAAGAATACGAATGTCCGGGTAACCAGCTCGGTTGGCAGCGTTATTGTAAAGGCAGTCGAAACCCGTGAAGACCTTGTCCCGGGTCTTGCCCACATCCCAATGGGCCCCTGGGCGAACCACATCGTCCCGGCCTATACGTATTCAACCGGAGAACCGTGTTTCAAAGGATTCCCGGTTGAGGTAGAAGTCGCTATGAATGAACGAATCATGGGTGCAGTCGAGATAGTACAGGACGCCTGCGGCCTGATAAGGAAGTGAGGAGCTATGCCAAAAGAAGTAACTGATGTTATCTGCCCGTTCTGCGGTACCCTGTGTGATGACCTCATCGTCACCGTATCCGATGACAACAAGACAATCCTTGGTGTCAAGAACGCCTGCGCCATCGGCGCCGAAAAGTTCAACCACCAGCGGCTCCCCGGCCGGGTCAAGCGCCCCAGGATGCGCCAGGCTGACGGTACCTATAAGGAAATAACCTACGATGAGGCAATCGACTGGACGGCAAATATGCTGGTCAAGTCGAGAAAGACCCTGATGTATGGCTGGGCATCCACGAGCTGCCAGGCCATGAGCGTCGGCCATGATATCGCTGAAAAGGTAGGTGGTATTGTCGACAATTGTGCAACGGTCTGTCATGGTTCATCCCTGATAGCAATCGAGGATGTTGGTGTCCCAAGCTGTACGCTCGGTGAGGTCAAGAACCGTGCTGACCGCGTTATTTTCTGGGGCTGTAACCCGGCTCACGCCCACCCAAGGCATATGTCCCGGTACTCGATCTTCCCCCGCGGCTTTTTCACGGTCAAAGGGCATAAGGGCAGGAAAATCTACACGGTTGACTGCCGGTATACTGACACGGCAAAGTGTTCTGACGAATTTATCCAGGTCCAGCAGGGCTACGATTACGAGCTCCTGAATGCATTCAGGACTGCAGCCCGCGGTGAGGTACTCCCCGACACGGTCGGCGGTGTCCCAAAAGAGAAGATTTACGAGATCGTTGAGGACTTAAAGACCTGCCGTTTTGGTATCATTTTCTTCGGCATGGGTCTGACCCACACCATGGGCAGGAACCACAATATCGATATTGCCATCAACCTGACCCGCGACATGAACGACTACACAAAATTTGCCATTATGGCCATGCGGGGTCACTGGAACGTGACCGGTTCCGGACAGGTCCTTGGCTGGCAGTACGGGTTCCCGTATGCCGTTGACCTCTCCAGGAGAGACCAGGCACGCCACCAGACAGGTGAAACGACCTCCGTTGACCTGTTAAACCGCAGCGAAGTTGAAGCCTGTTTCTATATCGCCACTGACCCCGGAGCCCACTTCCCTATCGATGCGATGAAAAGCAGCGCAAAGAAACCGACCGTTACCGTCGATCCACATATCAACTGCACGACAGAAATCTCCGATATTCATATACCGGTCGCGATGGTTGGTGTCGAGGTAGGGGGATGTGCGTATCGTATGGATAATGTTCCTATCGAGACCCGGAAGGTCGTTGACCCGCCAGAGGGTATGCTCACGGATGAAGAACTCTTAACAAAGATCAACCACCGTGTGGACGAACTCCTAGCCAAGGGAGGGGCATAAATGTCTGAATATATCATTAAGAACGGTCACGTCTTTGACCCGGTACAGGGAATCAAAGGCGACAAGAAAGACATCTTTGTCAAGGACAACAAGATTGTCGACAAGGTCGGGTCCGGTGCAAAGGTCATCGATGCCTCAGGCAAGACCGTGATGGCAGGAGCACTTGAGGTCCATGCCCACGTCGCAGGTCCCAAGGTCAACGCCGGCCGCTGGTATCGCCCGGAAGACAAACATTTCGACTCCCACAAAACGGCAGGTATCACCAGGATCGAAGGTGGCAAGTCAATCCCGACAGTCTTTAAGACGGGATACGAGTACGCCCGCATGGGGTTCACATTTGCCATGGAAGCGGCAATGCCCCCACTCTACGCCCGCCATGTCCACGAGGAGATCCACGATACCCCCATCATTGATGAGGCTGCACTCCCTGTCTTCGGCAACAACTGGTTTATCCTCGAGTACCTTAAAAACCAGGAGATCGAGAACACTGCCGCATATATCGCCTGGGTTCTCAACCAGACCAAGGGATACGGGGTTAAGGTTGTTAACCCCGGCGGCACCGAAGCCTGGGCATGGGGACTGAACTGTCTTTCCATCCACGACCCGGTTCCGTACTTCGATATCACTCCAGCAGAGATTATCACAGGCCTGATGGCGGCAAACGAGTATCTCGGTCTGCCCCACTCGATGCATCTCCACCAGAATAACCTCGGCAACCCAGGCAATTACACCACCACGCTCGAGTCCTTAAAGCTTGCAGAGGGCGTCAAAGCGAAGAATAACTTCGGCCGCGAACAGGTCCTGCACTCCACCCACCTTCAGTTCCACTCGTATAAAGGTACGAACTGGGGAGACTTTGAGTCCGGTGCGAAGGAAGTCATGGACTACGTCAACAGGCAGAAGAACCTCACTATCGACACCGGTAATGTCACCCTTGACGAGACCACCACGATGACTGCGGATGGTCCGTTCGAGCACCACCTCAACAGTCTCAACCACTTAAAGTGGATTAATGTTGACGTGGAACTCGAAACAGCAGCGGGCGTCGTGCCATTCATCTATGACCCGGACAACGCCGTCTTCGCCAGCCAGTGGGCAGTAGGTCTTGAACTTGCACTCTATGCAAAGGACCCGATGCGTTGCTTCATCACCACCGACCACCCGAACGCAGGACCGTTCACCCGGTACCCGCGTGTCTACGCGTGGCTCATGAGCGAGAAGTACCGCAACGAGCGACTCAACACGTTCAAAAAAGCCGACAAGGTCATCAGTGCAACCACCCTCGCAAACATCGATCGCGAGATCACACTTTACGAGCTGGCAGCCATGACCCGTGCCGGCCCGGCCAAGTGCCTTGGCCTTTCCAAGGACTACGGTGGACTTAAGCCCGGTATGAACGCCGACATCGCCATCTACAATATCAACCCCGACAAGTTCCCGTCAACCGGCCCTGAGATCGAGAAGGCATTCGCACAGGTTGCCTACCTCTTCAAGGACGGGAAGATCTGCGTCGAAGAAGGCAAGATCGTCGATATGGGCAAGAAGCACACATTCTGGGTGGATGCAAAAGTCAAGGAGAACAAGCAGGTCATGCATGATGTCAGGGAAAAATTCCTCCGCTATTACAGTGTGAACGAGAACAACTACTCGGTCCCGGAGAGCTATGCACCGCACCAGCACATTATCAGCGTGGATGCAACCCAGGCGTAGGTGAACAGATATGAAAACGGTTACACTCACAGTAAAAAACGTACCGGAACTCTACCTTGAATGCGAGAATGTCAATCCGGATGCTTTTGCAGGCAAGACCGCTGACCAGATCGCAAAGCTTGGTGGCTACCAGGGCAAGGAAATCTCAACGCTGGGCGATTACTTCACCATTGCCGGTGAAGCAGGTGCAACGGCAGCAGACACGAAGATCATCGTCAACGGTGACTGCACGAAGATGAAGTACCTCGGCGCCAAGATGAGTGCCGGTGAAATGGTCATAAACTCGACGACCGACATGTACACCGGCAGCTGGATGACCGGCGGGAAACTGCTCGTCAAGGGCAATGTCCACTCCTTCTGTGGTCTCGCAATGAAGGGCGGGGAATTCACCATAGAAGGCGACGCAGGAAACTACCTCGGCGCCGCCTACCGTGGCGACTGGAGAGGCATGAGCGGCGGAGTCCTTCGCGTTAAGGGGAATGCCGGCTCGGATGTTGCGACGTTTATGACCGGTGGAGAGATGATAGTCGAAGGGGATGTCGATATCCACATCGGTACCCACATGGAAGGCGGCAAGATCATCGTCAAGGGCAATGCAAACCGACGTGTGGGGGGTCAGCTTGTCAAGGGCGAGATCTATGTCTTTGGCAATATCAATGTCATGATGCCTGGTTTCAAACCAACTGGTGAAGTCGACCTTCAAGTTGATGGTACGAATGCAAAATTCACCGAGTATATTGGCGACCTTGGCGAACGTCACCCCAAGAGAAAGGGCGAGACCGTCTACGGGAAATTATTCCTGAAACAATAATCTTTTTACGGTAACATACGGCATATCCCGTATGGCATCGTTCGTTTCAAATACGGCCCATGAAGACAGAGAAATAACAGGTCAATATGACCTGAAATCGGAGAATTCACGAGGTAATTACAATGGACAAATACGAATGCATGATGTGCGGTCATACCTATGACCCGGCAAAGGGAGAAAACAAGGTTTTCACGACTATCCTGTGTAACTCAAATGAGATGGAGAGCTACCAGTGTAAACCCGGCGAGATCAAAAACGCTTATATCAAGCCAGGTACTGACTTTTCAGCTCTTCCGGCAGACTGGAAATGTCCCACCTGCGGCTACCCGAAGTCATATTACCGTAAGCAGTCACCTGACACGCTTACTGCGATGCGAACTATCAGCTACTAGCGTGATCAACCAGTTCGTTCACGAAAATTCTTTTTTTCAGTAATTAAAATCTCTAAATACTCATACCAGAACTTTAAAAAAAAAAAGGTTTAGAATATCCGGAAAAATCGGATCCAACGGTACTGGAGAACCCCACCGGCTCCGGATTATAGCGGAACCACCCTTTCAGTACCCGTTTACTGTTGGGATCTTTCCTTCAACCAGCTGCCTGTAGTTCCGCTCGGGAAATGTTGAATTATGGATCGATGCATAGAGTGGATATGATACCGGTGAATGGTATTTCGTGGTTTTATTTGAAAATACCACTGCCATTGTCCTTGTTGTTACATCATATCCCAATTCACGGATACCGCGGGATACGTACCTGTCCCAGACCATATTCATTGTTTTATCCTCCACGGCACCACCGGGGTGCCTCACGCGGCAATGAGATGTGAGATGCAATAAGGCTTACTCCGAAAAAGAGTTCCCGGTAAAAAAGAATTCGATTTCCCTAACCGGGGGATCTAGCCGTTAATCATCTGTATTATCGTCTTCTTGAACTCATCGTATTCCAGTTCATCCAGCTGCTCGGGTAACATCAGGCCGGTTGAGGCCTGCCGATATATCCAGTAAATGATTTTATCAACGACCCGGATCACATCTTCCTGCGTCTTTACTGTTATCAGATGCCGCCCTATCTTCGGGTGCCGCCCTCGGTGACCACCCACGGTGATCCGGTACTCCGGGTCAGCTCCACGAATGAGATGGAACGGGCAGGGCATGATACAGAACCCACACTCCATGCACAGGTCTGCCGAGAGAACAATAATACCATCGTGGACTTCGATCGCCTTCTCGCGGCAGTAATTTGTACAGGTCCCGCAACCAGTGCACAATCCGGGATCCCGTATCGGTTTCTGGATGCCCGTGATTCCTATCTCGTTGAGCCGCTCGCTCTCGCACCCGTTTGGGCAGGATGAGATGGCAATCCGGACTTTCACCGGGAGCTCCTTGCCGAAAAATTTCTTATCAATCTCCTCCGCGAGTCCGACACTGTCAATGATCCCGAACTTGCAGTTGCGGGTGCCGAGGCAGGCGGTGATATTCACAACCTCCTCCCGCTCGGCCCCAAGGGGCGTGCCGTTTGATTCCAGTTCCCCAAGGAGTCCTTCCAGGCATGATGGGTCTACATGCGGGAACTCCATGGTCTGGCGGGTGGTGAGGTGGATCTTATCGACACCATACCTGGCGGCAATCTCCCCTACTTCTTTCATCTGGGCAGGCGTGATCATTCCGGCCGGCATCCTGAGGCGGACAATACAGAAGTCAGGATCGCGTTCGGTGATAACCCCGCCGCGGGTAAAAAGGTCCTGGTTAACAGACCTGGGTGGACGTGCCATAACATTCAGCTATGGGGTGTGTTAACGGATAGAGGTTATCGCTACACTAACGATTATAGTATTCAGTTACCAATATAGTACATATGACCAAGCAGTCCGAGTACATGGAGGCATTTTTCGGGGTTGAACTCAACGTTAAATTCGAGGATATGATTAACGAGCTCAAGGATGTGGAAGAGGGCCTGAAAGATCTCTCAAGGGAAATCGGCAGACTGGGCACAAACCTGAGTGCAGAGGAGGCAAAAGAGCTCAATAAAGAGTGCCGGGCAGTCGCATATGAAAATGCACAGCAGATAAAGGATGTCCGGACCTTCCTTGATTTCTACTTAAAATCGGACAAGACTTCCACCCATATCATCCTGGAGCGGGATGCATACATGAAGATCTACCAGATATTCAAGTGGGACGGCGCGGATGTGCGGGACTTAAAGCGCTGGTTAAAAGAACTCAGGGAACTCCTTGATAAAATCGGCCTGAACATAAAAGACCTTGTCAATTTCAAAAAAATGACATCCCAGCCGGTCCCGGAGGACCTGGTAAAATTCCCGGTCTATGCACTCGACCGCCAGGGATATTGCCTGATTGGTGCGGCGTATGATGAAGTGTTACACATCAGTGAAGTCCGTGAACGTATTGCTGAAAATTCCTCGTGATAAATCGTAATTTAATTGAAATATCTCCAAAACCCAAACCATTTTTCTCGTATTTTCGATAAAAAATTCTCTCAGGTCACTTTGATTATAAGAGATACAACCCGGACGAGAGGATAAGAACCGGATTTTTCAATATCAGGAAATAAGGTAATATTTTGAACAGTTCCCTGAAAAATCAATAATTCACCAAAGGTTATAGTACTCCTAAAATAAAAATTTTATAAGTTAACATATAATACTTAACATTACGAATTATTTTCGCCAAATTTATTAACTTTAATCAAAAATGTATACCTATGGACGAAATTAAGGCAAATTCAGATAGTCCTATATCATGTCTTGACACGTATGCAAGGAACCCGCTTATCCTCGGGCTCCTTGTCGGCGTGCTTGTGGCAGTTGTACAGGGATTATTGATCAGTGCAGGCGGCCCTGAAGCCTATGGGTTTTGCGTTGCCTGCCACACCCGGGATATAGCGAATGCCGCGTTCAACTCGGTTGCCGGAACAAAACTTCCGTATGCACCGATCTCGCAGAACGCGATTCTCCCGGTCCTGACCGTGATCGGTGTTCTTATCGGGGCTTTTATCTCGGCAAAATTCTACAAGGAATTCAAGACAAAGACCGCGTCTGCGGGCTCATATATCTGGTACCTTCTCGGTGGGCTGTTCTTCATGGTATTTGCCCTGTTCATGGGAGGCTGTCCTTACCGTATTGCAATCCGTGTAGGGTATGGGGATGTAATTGCATTTATAGGGCTTCTTGCCATCATCGCAGGTGTCTTGGTAGGAATAAAAATTGCCACAACAATGGCGGAGCGTGAGGAATAATTATGGTGGCAGTAGGTTGGCTCAGCAAGAATGTTGCAGTAATAGCAGTTCCAATTGTAACTATTCTCTTCGGGATCCTGGTTGGGTGGCTCGCTCAGCGGTCCGCGTTCTGCTCGATTGGCGGTTTCCGCGACTATTTCATGTGGAAACAGACACGACTACTGTTCGGGTACCTTGCTCTCATTATCGGGGCATTTATCGGTTACCTCGTCTTCTGGCTGATAACACCACAGGCATTTGAGCATTTCTTCTGGTTACTGACAAGCGGCCTGACACCGATCCCGGGTGCCCCGGCTGGATTAACCGTTATTGGTTATGTCATCCTTGCCATTATTGGTGGGATTGCTGTCGGTCTCATCGGGGTGCTGCTCGGTGGGTGCCCGTTGCGACAAGTTGTCATGACCTCAGAAGGTAATGTTAAGGCACTTCTCTTCGTGGTAGGCATGTGTATTGGTGCGGTGGTGTTTACAGCCTGGATATCAGGATGGACCGTGGCACTCCTGAAAGGGCTCGGAATCGCATAAGGAACCTGATTATTTGTAAATAATGGTGAAATAATGGTAACAAAAAACCTTGATATTTCCGGAAAAGTCTGTCCGTACTGCCTCCTTGCTGTGCAGAAACAGGTGAAAGCCATGAATAAATCGGATGAACTGGTCGTCACATGCGACCACCCACCGGCTGCAACCACATCAATCCCCCAGTTTGCAAAAGATAATGGCCTGGAATGTGATGTAAAGAAAACTTCATCCGGCATATGGGAGATCAGGCTTACAAAAAGGTAACCAGATCGAATTAACACAATCGATAAATAATTCAGTCCAGGAAACGCTCTTAGAGAGAGCTACACGATGACTTCACATTTTTTTCTTCTTGAAGCGATGGTGACCCAGGAACGGCTCACCTGGATAGAGGAAGTCCTGAAATTTTATTTCCTGAAACTGTATCCTGATACCCTTCTGCACCATGCAAAACCAAAGGAAGTCGTATTTACATTCCTGATCACCGGCGATGCATTATACAGCCTCAATGAAGAGGATAAGCTCCCTATATGGGAAATCATTCTCTCGCTGCCATCCGTAAAAATTATCTTAGACCGCCAGGAGCTGGATCTTCGCGGTATTTCAGTAGAACGGCTGAAAATGAAAAATCCTGAACAGGTAATCGATCATAACAGTATGGGCCTGAACGGACAGACATCCTTCTGGAAAGATGTTGTAAAGATTGCCCGACAGAATGCGGAACCGTTACCCAGCACAATCGGGTACCTGCAGCTTGAATCCCCGTACATGCATAGCTCTGGGCTGAACACACTTCGGTGCCTCACTGCAGCAATGGAAGTGCGGGCATCAGTAGATCTCTACTGCTACCTTGACGGCGTTCATCTCAGCCACATTCACCAGAACCCGACCGAATGTCAGAATATTGGCAAAGGGTTGGAGGGTCTCTCAGATAATGCTGAAAAACGTGGGTTGCAGTGCCAGATGTTTGCCTGCGGCCGTTGTGCCGCGGCCCGGGGTTATAGTACGTGGGATGATGGGAAGGGGGTCGTCATTTCAACCTGCACGATAAAACCCTTCAGGATCAGGAACCTGAATGTTATTATCGACCAGTTCAAGCGTAATCACGTTATCCTTGGGGGAAATATTGCATCTATCAAGCAGAAAAAAAACACATCCTCATCCAAGTATAGTACAGCTGACAAAGGCTCTGCACCTCCTGTGACAATTCTTATTACAAAAGCACCTTACGGCACCGAGTACGCATTTGGAGCACTTTCCTTTGCTGTTGCCTGTGCCCACCAGGGGATCCAGACCCAGGTTGTCTTTATCGAAGAGGGAGTCTATGCTTTGACCGGAAGCCACCACCTGGGCGAGGAGACGCAGTACTTCAACCTGCAGGAAGTGATCGACGCCGTGGCGGAAAGCGATAATCTCCAGCTTTATGCCTACCAGCCTTCATTGCTCCGCCGGAGAATCACGAAAAATAAACATATGACCGCCGTACTCGATATCGGAAAAACAGAACTCGGACAGTTATTGTTCCATTCCTCGCGGGGTTCACAGGCAGGTCACCAGAGGGTACTATTCTTTTAGAGGCCGGGAAAAGGATGAAAGAAGAACTGAAGATGATACCGGACCTGTCTGACCTGACCTGTACAAACCTGATGATCAGGTTAAAGATCCTGCTGAAGAAAGCACCCGAGGATTCGGCAGTTGAATGTATCGTCCGGCGTGACCAGAGGGACACGATCGAGGTCCCTTTTTCGCGGACCGGGTATAATGTGATTGTTCACAATATCGGGAACAACCGTTTCCAGGTAAGCCTGAAAAAGAAAGGCGAGAGACAAGAACACTGATGGTAGCACCCTCTGTAACCGGGACTATTCATAAAATATTTACCCGGAATGACCGGAGGTTCTGCATTTTCTCGGTTACCGGACGGGACGAGGATTTCCTTTACTTTTCCCACGTATCCCGTCCGCTCCGCTCACTCATATTCGGCAGGAATTTCATCGGACAACTACCAGATTTCATGGAGGAGCAGGATCTCTGCATCGAGTGCGGGCTGGGACTGTCGATGGCGGGAGGTATTGCACTGGACAACGGAGATTTAACCGGGTTGCATTGCCCAGTAGAAACGGCGAACCGGGTACTGATCGGTCTCCGGGAACGGCTCGGGGATGAGGGTAAGTGGATAGAATTGTTCTGAATCTTTGCGTTAATTCAGACCGTAATTTCCTGGTTATTTGAGAACAATGATTCAATGCAACAACGGGGGTGCGGGAGTCACTTGCTGCATGGGAACATAAGTCTAAAGATCTCCACAAACTGGTTTTAAAAGGCATATTTAAACAATTCTAGGGAGTTTGCATTGAAGAACATATATTAATATGATAAGATGGTGAAGGAGCATGGTGAAAGATATGAAAATTAGTGCACGAAACCAGATACCAGGGACAGTGAAGATGATCAAGAAAGGTCCGGTAACCACGGAGGTCGTTATCTCGATCGCCGGGGACAATGAAATTGTCTCAACTATCACGACTCATTCTGCAGAAAAAATGAATCTGCATGAAGGATCGAAAGTTTATGCGATCATGAAGGCATCAGAAGTGATGGTCGGGACCGATTAAAGCCTTTGGTGATTCCAAAATCAAAGCCACGATTATGTACCAATAATCTGTGGTCGGATGGACGAATCACCAAAATTTTTGCGAAAGGACCGGCTCCACACACTGTGCGTGTATGCCCGGTATTAGGGAAAAAATTATCTGGTTCCCAACCAGAGTTCTCGCATTCTGAATTTCAGCGGAGATCAACCGGTGGACGGGACACCCCGTGGACGGCTCATAGTACAGCTTTTACAAATGTATCGAAACCAACCCGCTCGATAGTTGCTCCAAGGCGTTCGGGGGTTACTCCATTCTCCCGGTAGAAACCGACAACCTTGTTGGTCAGTGCTACTGCCTGGTCCGCTGTCAGGCCTTTAGTGAGCTCCCGGCCCGGTTTGGGTGTCCCTCCACCCTTGCCGCCGACGACTGCCGTGAACCCGTTATCGGTGCCGAAGAACCCGAGGTCTTTCATCCAGGAGTCACTGCAACAATTGTCACACCCCGAAACGCCAATCTTGAACTTGGCTGGTGCCGGTTTACCATAGTATTCCTTGTCAAGGGCGAATCCCAGCCCGGGACTATCCTGTTTAGCTCGTTTGCAGGCTCGCGTTCCCGGGCACATCTGAATACTCCGTATTGTAAGACCAATTGCCTTGGAACGGTCAGTGAACTCAGCCCAGGCATTGTCCAGGTCTTCTTCACGTATACCAATGATGGCAATACGCTGGGCACCGGTGAGCTTAACGAATTTTGCCCCGTATTTCTCCGCTACGTCCGCAATCTTCCTCAACAATGCAGGATCGGCAAAGCCACCGGGTATGTGGGGCGAGATCGAAAAGGTCTCCATATCTCTCTGGATGATCGCTCCTTTTTCAGGGATATTTGTTTTTGCCATGATATTCTCCAACTTGTTTAATCAAACTCTTTAATGTCTTCATTAATTAATTGATTTATTAATTGATTTGAGGGGTGATTTTTGACAAAAGGGATTATCGAATTTTATTTATGCTTTTCCAGGATTAAGGCTCCGTTGACATGATCTTAAATATATCTTTTAGTTTAGGGTATTCCGAAAATTTACTCACGCTCCAGGGGCTCATGGCCCGCCACTGTGGCGACCCCGGTTGGGATAGGGAATGTCCTTTAAATCTCTGAAATTTTCTGGAATACCGCAGTTGAACCCTGCCCGAAGGATATCTTGTCGGGGGTGGGACAGGGAGGAGGTAAAATCCCCTCCTATCTGAGCAGTTCTGTTAATTTTTTCATTATGTGCAGGATTTCCCATGTAAATGCCTGAACGAACGCCAATATGAAGAGGTTTTTGAAAGGGCATTTTCATAGTTTGGGTGTGAACTTCCTGTTCATGCGTGTTTCTACAGCACCAGGATTAAATTAAAATAAACCGAGTGGAGTGACATAAACTAAAAAATTTTGGTAATTATGTAAAAACTGCCCCCAATATAAACTAAGCCAACATGAAATTAACTAGATCCGCATATAAATCTTTTTCACGATTGTTGTATCTCCATTCCATCTCTTTGATGTAATA
>CAIKOD010000097.1 GCA_903828975.1 uncultured Methanomicrobiales archaeon
AGGTGTCCGACTGATTGGATTGATTCATCATCAAATCCATCAATTATGGGCATATTTTAGATTTCTAACTCAAGGTACAAAGATCTTGCGGTAGGTGAATTTTGAAGAGTAGATTTTTTTACTGCGGATTGTCGGCTGCAAGATCGAATTGAGAGGTTTTCCAATGTAAATGCATGAACGAACACCAATATGAAGAGATTTTTGAAAGGGCATTTAGTATGAAAATCCCCCCAGGTAGTTTCATTTTGTATGTTTGTAGCCTTTTGGCATCATTTCTGTTTTCATGGTTTGGGTGTGAACTTCCTGTTCATGCGTGTTTCAGCAAA
This sequence comes from uncultured Methanomicrobiales archaeon, assembly GCA_903828975.1. Classification (GTDB taxonomy): domain Archaea; phylum Halobacteriota; class Methanomicrobia; order Methanomicrobiales; family Methanospirillaceae; genus CAIKOD01. The sequence continues at coordinate 327 of CAIKOD010000097.1, forward strand.
GCCATTATTTATTCACTTCAAGAAGTGCGACCCTTTCAAGAACGAGATCCTGTATGCGATCCCTTCCTGTAACTGCAATTTCATCATCGGTGATACCAAATAGTGAAATCAGAATATTCTTTTTTTCATCTGTCATTCGTTCCCAGTCTTCGATTGTGGTAGTCATCACGGCCTGGAGCTCAGACCATACCAGGGGATTTACCGGGTAAATGCAGAGATAGCAATTATTCAACCCCAGGTTGACACCGAATTTTGCCGCGTCCTGGCACTGGCGGGATCCTGCGGCGTAAAGGAGCGCCTCAATTTCAAATGAACTGGAAATACAGGTTCCTTTTTTCATTGCCCTTTTAGCATGAGAGATTGCAGAAATGACATGTTCCTGCCCTGCCATAAGCTCTGCATTGAAACAGACAATAAAAACACCATACCGGGTAGAAAGGTCCCGTAACCTTGAGAGGAAGCTTCCGATATCCCGGACCTGGAATGAAACCTGCCGGATTTCGAAATCCATATCCCGGACTTCACTATCAATGATTATATCCTGTCGACTCCTGTTGTCAGATGAATCCATTCTCTATCCCCTGGTGTGACTTTATATCCGGATTGTCCGGGAAAACCCACTCACTCCTCAAAATGGGATAACGTATATTGCGTTTTGCGGGTCACTGGTCCTTCCCCGGACTCCTCCGGTTCTTCTTTGTTCTTATAACTCTGCCTTTTTACAGAGTTAAACAATTGGTCTGCAATACCCTTTCCAAGGATTTGGGCGACCCGGTCTTTTCCCGCGGAACGAAGGTCTTCCGGTGATGTAATCCCGCTGTTAAACAGGCGCCGCGCCCGAACACGACCGATGTTACGGATTTTTACCAGCGGCAACAACTCTCGTTTTACGCCGTATTTCATACAGTATTCGAACTTCCTGACCTGGTCACGGAAACGTGGTGAGAACATTGGTGTAAGTCTTGAGGTAGCATGAAGGAGCCAGTTCACACTATCAACCATCGAATAAATATCCCCCGGGCCTACCGAATACCGTTCGCATATCATCGTATCAGAGAGCTCGTTTGCCCAGTCCTGGAGGAGCATTGTTGTTTTTAAACCCCTGTAATATGCCTCCTCCTCGTCAGCGGGTAACGGGAGCCAGAGTTCGTCCCCCCGCTCTCCGAGGAAACGGTCAAGGTACGGGATATCCTTGTTGCTTACATAGAGGGTGTACATATCGGGTGTGCTGCAAATCAACTGGAGGAGCCCGATATCTGAATACTCCTCTGCAGAACACATACCACTTACAATTGCATCTGCACCCCGCGGGTCGATATATAACTGGGAGATCAGGGATCCGAATTCTGTCGCCGACAGAATTCCAGCATTTTCAGTGATCATTTCGGTTGTCAGAAGAAATTCGATTACCTGTGCGATAACACGTGGAATTACCCGGCTCTGTTTATGCTGGTAGAGAAAAAAAGTCCGGTCCATGAACCTGGAAAGTTCTTCCCGGGACCTAACAAAGCCGGAAGCGATAAGCGAAAGGATATGGGTACAGAGTGCGGTCTCGGTCCCGCACTGCGAATAGACATCTTCCGGCGGGGCATCAATATACCACTCGAATAGTGCATCGACATCCTGGTCGTCTTTCGCAATCAGGACTGCCTCGCCGTATGGGTCGAGATGGGGCCGTCCTGCACGACCTGCCATCTGGTGGTATTCCCTGACAGGGATAGGGACCATGCCCTCTCCGGAAGTGAAACGACGATAGTCCCTGATAATTACCCTTCTTGCAGGGAGGTTAAGCCCGGCGGCCAGGGTTGGCGTGGAGGATATACACCTGATATGTCCTTTCCGGAACCCCTCCTCTATAATTGCCCTGGCCTCACGTTTCAGACCTGCATGGTGAAACGCGGCACCAGATCCGATACACGCGGCAAGCAACGTATCGTTATCCGTTTCCGCCAGTTTTTTAATCCTCTCTGATAACTCCTTCAGCTCTGAATTTTCTAATTTAAATGCAGAAGCAGCCCGCTTTGCAAAAGCCTCTGCATTTTTCCTCGATGAGACAAAAACAAGACACTGGCCGCCTTCAGTAATCGTGTCCATGCAGAGGTTGAGGTCGTCGTACTTTGATACCGTCTCTACCGGGCGGCATACTTCGTGAAACCTGATCTTTCCGTTAAAAAATACACCCTGCCGGAGGTCAACAGGTCTCCATTCGCTTGTTACGAGCTCCGCGTCCATCCAGCGGGCGAGCACACCCGGGTTCCCGATTGTTGCACTCAGAGCGATAACCTGCATATCCGGGTTACGATACCTCATTTTTGTGATGACCATCTCAAGCGTTGCCCCGCGATCAGGAGAATCGATCAGGTGGACCTCATCGACAACCAGGAGTGAAATATCTTTAATCCATGGCGCAGTGTTCCTGATGAGGGAGTCAACTTTCTCGCTCGTTGCAACGATGATATCATTCTTTCCAAGCGACTCGTCCCGCCGGTCTAAATCTCCAGTGGAAATGCCAACGCGGACATTTTTGCCGGAAAACTCCTCAAATTTTTCACTTGCAAGTGCCTTGAGGGGGACGATATAGAGGCATTTTCCTGATTTCCCGATGTGGTGGTGCATCGCCATCTCGGCCACAAGTGTCTTTCCGCTTGCTGTAGGAATTGCAACAAGCAGGTTTTTTTTGTCAAACATTCCCTTCCGGATGCATTCCACCTGGGGCGGGTAGAGGTCTGAGATCCCAGACTTGCTATAATATGCTTTAAGGTGCCCCGATATTGGTAATTCCTCGATTTTCATCAGTTACCAACCGGGTATTCGATGTGAAATACCATGTTTCCCGCTCCAGATCCCGACCCCTTTAATTCCACTCTAATAACATTCCAGCATAGTTAAATTGATCAACAGAGCTTAGGGAACCTGTATTACTCTCCAGTGGAAATAGTCCTGTCGAATGCCGGTCAATTATGGCTCCCTTCAATTACCTCAACTACAGAACAGGAAAAATTAGTAATAATAGCTGATGATATCCTGCTTTAACTCCCTCTTTTTCTTCTCCAGGAAAGAGAAGACCGCCTCATGAGGGACGCCCTGGATGAGCATATCAATGGCAGTCCGGGCTACCTTGATATGCTCCGGTAACCCGATAAGGGCAATCGTTTTTCCAAACACCGATATGGAAACCTGTGTCATATCTTCGATCTGCTCCCTTGACTTCCCGTCTTTTCCGATAATGCGGCCCCTGATCCGGTCAAGCTGATTTGGTGTATCTGCTATTTCGGACAGGTCAATTACATCAAACAGTAAATCCTCGTCATCAAGGAGACAAAAGGCACGTTCAGGTGAAAATCCACGGTTAATGGCGTTAACGGTCTCAATTGCCCTTAGAGCACCGATGGCCTCTTCACCCTCGACCCTGACCATTCCCTCCTTACTATCAATAGTGATCTGAGCCCCGGATTTTTCCTCCAGTTTCTTTTTCGTCGATCCTTCCTTTCCAATCAATGCTCCAATCCGGCTTCCTGAAACTTTTATCTCCTGCATCATGACTAAATCACACCTTTTTTCCCTGCTGTTCTTTATCAAGATCCGGGAAGACAAGACCCGTAATCCTTGTAAAAAGTTCTCGTTCATCCTTCACTTCGCATCGGGAAGAGAAGAAATGATTGATGTTTGCAATATCCCTTTTCAGGAATTGAAATGCTCTCGGATGATCCGTTGTAACCGATTGTCCCATGTCGATGAAAAATGGCCGTTCCCCGAAAAGGATATTAAACTCACTCAGATCAGCATGGATAAGCCCGGCGTTTTTGTACAAATCTATCATAAATGAAATGATCTCCTCATATGTTACCGCTGCATCCTCGAGGTCGACATTCCGCATCTGTGGATATGGACGCCCTTCAGCGCCCATGAACTCCATTATGAGGATATTCCTGTCCCAGACATAGGGTTCAGGTACGGAAAGACCCGCCTCGTGCGCACGTTTCAAATTTGAAAATTCTTTTTTCGCCCAGGCAAAAATAAGGTCCTTCCGCGATTTTCTCATCCCGGTAAAACGACGGTCTCCAAGTATGTATTCGTTCATGGTGTTGAAATTTGCCGTCCTGATCCGGTAAATCTTGATAGCGACATCCGTCCCTTCCCGGTCGGCAAGAAATACGTTGGCCTCTTTACCAGTGCTGATCGATCCCCCGATGGCCGAGAGCCACTTTTTATGGACCAGCTTGTAGAGCGCGAGAAGTGTAATTTCGTCGAATACATCATCCCTGACTTTGAGCTGATTGGCATCCTTGATCCTGATACCGAGCCGGTCAACTTCGCGATCGAAATTGAATTCCTTTTCAGGCTGGTCTCTTTTCATATAATTCTCCGGTTATTGGACGTAATCCCGGACCGGGGCAAGGATCTCAGCCAGGTAAGTCCCGAGGGTCTTTTTCAGGTCGAGGGGGTGGATCTCTCCCTTCTGGTAGGCCTCATGAAGTGCTCCATAGTTGTTGAATTCCAAATCACCACCAAATTTTTCCGGTCGCCTGACACTCACCAGAGGAACGCGGGGGAACACGTGGTACTGGAACATCTGGAGGACTGCATTGTCCTCGCATTCAGGAGGACAGAATGCCTTCTGGCATTTTTTATTTATTGTTTCCTCTGTATCCGCTACCGATATGTAATTGCCACTTGAAGAGGACATTTTCTTACCATCAAGACCGTTAAGGATAGGTGTATGAATACAGACCGGAGAGGAATATCCGGCATTGACAAGGTGCTCCCGTGCCAGCATATGAATCTTCCGCTGGTCAATCCCTCCGACTGCAGCATCTACCCCAAGCATCGCAATGTCGACCATCTGCATAATCGGGTAGATCATCTGCGAGACGGTCGGGGCCTCCATCTGCCGTCCGACCTCGTCCATGCTCCTCGTCGCTCGGTTCAGGGTAATCTGCTGTGAGAGACGGAGCATAAGGAGCTCATATTCGGGATTCAGCTGGAGTTCTGAGCCGAGGACAAATGTTACATCCTTCAACCCGAGCCCCTCAAAACACCGGCGGTTATAGTCGGCAAGCTCACCGACCTCTTCCATCGTCCCCTTCCTGTTCAGGAATGCATGGAGGTCAGCGAGCAGTACAACAACTTCGAACCCTGCGTCCTTTAAGTCCCGGAGTTTATTGACCGTTACCAGGTGACCGAGGTGGATCTCTCCACTCGGTTCGTACCCGGCATATACACACTTTTTCGGTTTTTCAAGGAGAATTTTAAGTTCTTCGTCAGTGACGACCTCAACAGTATTTCGTGTCGCCAGTGCATACGAGTCCATCGGAAATAATGGGTTATGAAGGGAGTTAATGGTTATTCTAAATCGCAGTAAACCCAAGCGCTTCGTTTGTCATACGGACCGATACCTCCGGATCCTTTACGGACCCGATCATGGCACGTATTGCATCGATATTCTCGACGACAACATCCGCTTCCTGGTGTATTGCCTGGAAAAGGTAAAGCTCTTTACCGACCATAGCAACGGAATCTTCAAAAATCCCGTTTTCCCAGAGGTCCGAACGGCTGCGGCCGAGGTCCATGACGTATTCCTTGAGCTCAGCGGTGCTTGTGATACCGGTTGACTTGCGGACAAGCCCCATCCGGGGATGTTTTTCTATGATAGTGAGGATATCCTCACGAGTCGCAACTTTCTTCAAGTCCATGCTGATGGCATGCATATGCATCATGGTCGTCGGGACAATCATCGCCATTGTCACGATAGGGATGTGGGGGAGTACTGTCTGGACATCCGGACCATGATGACTCGGGATGGTCACCGGGTTGAGGACTACAGCATCAATCGGGCCTTTCTTTATTTCACCGGGGTCTGAACCGCGTCGTACCATCACGGCCCGGACTTTTTCGACCCCATATGCCTTGTCCATTGCATGGATGATCCGGCACAGGCCTGTCGTGTTACATGAGACCACTCTTGCAAACTGGCGCCCAAATGCATCCCTGTAGTTACAGTCGGAATTGAAGGAGAAACCCGCGACTTCGTGCTCTTCCCCACCCTGGTAAATAGCTTTTACCCCCATTTTCTCATAGAGTGGCTTATTTTTGGCCCCGACATCACCAGGGGTCGCATCAATTACGATATCAGCTTTCGCAAGCATCTCATCAACGCTGCCAGCGACTGAAATGCCAACCTTATCAAATGCGCTCTTCTTAGAAATATCGGCGATATAGAGCGGATATCCCCTTGATTTGGCTATAAATGCATCAGCATTCGGGCGTGTTTTCGAGACGCCGACAATCTCCATATCGGGTTGGGCAGCTACCGCATCGGCCACTCTTTTTCCAATGGTCCCATACCCATTAATTGCAACTTTTATCATAACATGTGGAAATTCAAAATTAAATTATTTAAACCTAATCTTTTGATAACCGGGATTGTATTTCAGGTAGTAGTGAAGTGGTCCTGAATGGCTGCTCAATGACCGTTTTCCTAATAGCAAAAATCTGGAAAAGGGCAGGAGGCGGAAACAGTAACATTTGAGGAACCTGGGAAAGTATAAAGAGCAAAATCAGCCCAAATATCTAGGGAATCTGGATAAAATCGCTGTATATCATAATATTAGGTGCAGGAGGAGAAAGGGGGCAAACTCAGGCAATTAAACGAATGGGAGGGGAAAAAGTCAGATAAGGTGAAATAATGTTACCTCTGTTGAGGATTTTTTGCCAATTCGGGCTTAAATAAGTTGTTTAATCTGATTTCTGAAATAGTTCCAGAACCTATAATCTCGGGTTGTTATACTATCCCTATAGAGAATAGAACCCATCCGTCCTCGAAATCACTTGCAGGTAAAAGGAATTATCTGCAATTATTCCTATTGCTTTTAGGCTGGTTTAATAATAATTTTCCCTGAATTTCCATTGTATCTTCCTAATACCCCGAAAATTCCGTCCTTCTCATAATACTCAACGAAAATAACTCAAAATCCATGCATTTAACAGGGACTACGTTGACTCTAAAAGCTGGTGTTATTTCGTGCTTGAAGTATGCCGGATACCTGCCAGATGGCATGGATATATCCTTTCCGGGGTGATTTTTTTAATACTCGGGATCCTCTGCCTTATCCTGACCCAGCAGGTTATGAGTGTTCTTTTCATTCTTTTTAGTGCCATTGCTCTGCTTCTTGGGATTCTCCTGATTGTCGCAGGGGTGTTTGTAGCAGGATTACGGTTTCAATGGGTCCCCCTTTTATTTTTAGGAGGGATCTTCATAGTTATCGGGTTGGCCTCGATCTATTACCCTGATATTGTTACGGCCCTTGCGATCTATCTTATTGCCGGAATAGCCCTCCTAGTGGGATTGCTGATGGTGATTTACGGTGCAATCTCGTTTGTAGAAACAAAAACACGGGTTCTCATAGTTCTTCTTGGTTTTATCCCCCTTGTTATCGCTATTTATATGATTCTGTACCCAACGAGTGCTGCAGCGTTATTGTTGAGGCTCTGGGGTGTTTTCGCCTGTATCCTGGGTGTTGCGTTACTAGTTCAGGGACTTATTCTGAGGAAAATAAATTACGAATTCGGCTGCAATGAAGCAGATACCTGACCTTGTAATCTATTATCTTAGGAGTTACGCAGAACCCTCTGAAAAAAAATTAGAGCGCATATTTTGGATGTTCTAAATATTCAGAAATAGCCGATTTAACGATCTGCCATTTTGCATCATAGATTGTGATCCTATCAATTTGGTTGGCGACCTGTAAC
>CAIKOD010000098.1 GCA_903828975.1 uncultured Methanomicrobiales archaeon
GAAACAACATATTTCTTCTTCATTTTATTTTTATAGTACGTACTTAGATAAAGTACTATTGGATAATATTTATATATAATATTAATTGACCGCAAACACTAGGTTTGGAATATTAGCTTTACTATATATCTTAGCTCAGAGAATCTATTTTCTAACGATGGCAGACCTCGATGGAGTAATAGAAATCCCCCTCGGAAATTGGGATTTTTTTTTTTAAAAAAACATATGCAGGGTTTCAGCAAAGCCGATAATCGTAATGACTAAATCTCGCCTTTTTTACCGCCACCACCACTTCCATGTCCTTTGCTATTGCTGTGTGAAGACCGGGTTTTAGGTTTTCTCCTTACAACCAGCAGTATCACGAGAATCACAATAATAATAACAGCTATGATCAGGCCTGCAGTCAGGAAAATACCAATGTTCAGGTCTTTTTCCATAGAGAGCGTAACGGTTGCCGAGGTGTTCCGGGGATCGATCACGGAAAGCATGGTGGCCGGTTTGTAGCCTTTCATCGTTGCCGAAATATTATACTCGGTACTTACCTTGACCTTTGTTGAAAGTGCCCCATTGTCATCAGTAATCCCTGTATTCCTGCCATTCAGGGAGATCGACACCCCGGGTATCACACGGTAGCCTTCATCTTCAACAAATATGGTAAGGTCCGCCTGCTGGAACGGCAGTTCCACGGTGATATCCTTCCCGAGATCATCCTCCCCGATTTCTCTTCTCAGGGATGAAAATCCGGGATGTTTTACTTCGAGCACATACTGGCCGGAGGCAAGGTCATGGAATGTGTACTTCCCGTACTGGCTTGTATTGCCAAGTACCTTCCCGTCAATTATTACGGACGCACCCTGGACGGGCGCCTTCGTTTCGTCGAATACATATATTGAGGCCTGGTACGGGGCTACCGCCATCGAAGCGGTGACAACAGCCTCACTATCGCTGATCATCTTCTTTTCAAAATAATCCGTGAAACCGGGCCTGGTGATTTTTATATTGTACACTTTATTCCGCGGAATTTCAAGAGACAGGATCCCCTTCCCGTCAGTTTTTCCCTTGGATACGCCGTCGATGAATACTTCCGCATTTGCAATCGGGGACTGGTCAGCGGCACTTTTTGCAAGTATTGAGAACCTGTCACCCCGGATAAGAAGGTACTGGATATTTTTTCCTTCCATGCCCATTTCGACAACTTCATTCCGGTTCTGGTAGTTGGTTGCCGTGATCTGGAGATTGTAGATACTTGCTGCCTGCGCTGGGAACGTGACTGACCCGTCCTTATCAGTCATTTTCAAAGATTCAGTAATATTCGGCCCCATCACCCGTACCTGTGAATTGGCAATAGGGAGGGCGCTGTCGGCATCAAAAATATCTATTTTCAGCACCAGTTCCTTTTTCCTGAGCTGCACGAGAATTGAGGATTCGGCCATGCCGACATCATCTTCCCAGGAATCATACCCGGGCTTCATCACCTTGACTGTTATTGGACTCGTACCAGGGTGTGTAAATGTGAAGATCCCATCTGTACCGGTTTTCCCGGCGAGGGCGCCGTTTACAAAGACCGATGCATAGGGTATTGCGGTAACGTTGGTTGTCTTTTCAAATACATTCACGTAGAGGGTAGCAGCCTGTGCACCACCGGCGAGGAGGAGGAGACAGAGGACCAGGAATATCAGACGGCGGGTAACTTTCATACGAACAAATCCCTCGGATTATATTTTTGAGCACATGATTTATATTTTATCTGATTCCCGACCACAAAATAAGTTTGATCTGTCCCATTCGCATGTATAACGGTTACTGCCATTTATTATCACCAGGCACCCGGTCAATGAGCATTCCCTCGATCACCACGGGCATCAGCCTCCTCCCTTCCTCAATCGCCTTGTCAAGTTGCCATTTTCGTTCTGCGTAAATGGTAAAAATCGGTTCACCGGCCTGCACCTTGTTACCTTTCTTCGCATGGAGAAGGACCCCTGCACCGGCATTCTGCGGGGCACCAGCCAGGCGGGCAATGGTAATCAAAGACTTGTTGTTGAAATCGGTAACGTACCCGGCTGCCGGGGACTTGACGACAAACTCATGTTTCCCGGGTGAGATATCAGATGATGTCACCTTGGGGTCGCCTCCCTGGATTTCGATTATCTGGCGTAATTTTTCCAGTGCCTTACCACTTCGCAACAGCTCGCCTGCAACATTAAACCCGGTACCGGCAGCTGCTTTACCCGACATTTCCAGGGCAATCCCTGCAATTGCCAGGCTTTTTTGGATCAGCGAACCTGGTTCCTCGTTTCCTTCAAGCGCTTTTAAGGCCTCTATCACTTCAAGGTTCGGACCAATGGCCCGGCCAACAGGGGACCCCCCATAGGTAACGGCGCATTCCACGCGGATATTGAGCCTGTCACCGATTTCAATAAATTCACGGGCCAGTTTCCGCCCTTCCACAAGGTTCGCAACTTTGGTATTCGGTCCGACCGGGATATCAATGACGACCAGGTCTGCACCGATGGCCAGTTTTTTCGCCATTACACTGGCGAGCATCTGGCCTCGTGCATCTATCTTGAACGGGTACTCCTGGACAATGATCTTATCATCAGCCGGGGCTATATTCGTGGCGCCACCCCAGACAATCGTCCCGCCGACCTTCAAGGTCATCCTCTGGACTTCCGTAGCTGAGAACGCCACGGGGGCGAGGACCTCCATAAGGTCTGCTGTGCCCCCGGCACCGGTAATCGCCCTTGAACTGGTCTTCGGGATCTTCAACCCGCTTGCTGCAATTATCGGGACAATAATTAAGGATATTTTATTCCCGGGGACACCTCCGATTGAATGTTTGTCAACAATCGGATGGGTATGGAAGTTTAAGTGTTCTCCCGTGTCCACCATGGCCCTGGTCAGGTGCTCAACTTCATCCATATCAAGAGAGTTGATGTAACTTGCCGTGATGTATGCGGTAAGTTCGGCGGCACTGAGGTCATCGGAGACGACATCCCTGATTATTGCATATGTCTCCTCCTTCGACAGCCGTTCACCATTCATTTTTTTAGTTATAAATTCAAGGGACTGGGGCCGTGCTGCTTCCCTGACTTCGAGTGGGACGCCATCCATGACACAAAGACGCTCGTTACAGATCCTGTAGATACCGATGGTCCCCTGGGGGACAAGTGTCGCTGTAATGTCAACACCGGCCGCCGCTGATATACCGGATACTTCATTAAGGACCTGTACCCGGTCCCCGTGGAGGACACCGAGATTCCTTGCATCGGCCGTATTAAGAAGAACCCCCCTGTCAGCAATGTCAAGTAACCGTGCTGATAATTTCATTACCCTATCCCTGCCAAGATCTCAGAAGCAATGCTAATCATCGTTATGTAATCTTTGGGTTTTTATACCTCATAAAAGAGACGAGCCCGATATCAAGCATTCTTCCTGTTTATTGCATCGTGCGGGAGCTGTTGTTAAAGGGATCTCAATTGCCCGGACATACCTGCCAGGAACGGTTCCGGTTGAATAAGCCACAAACCTGGCCAGTTTTTGTGGTACATCTTACTACTGAAAAGTAACATGTCAGCCACAGGAGAAATCTATTAAAACTGTGTCAGACAGCCAGGATCCTGGCTCAAAGGTGATGGTTTAAAAAAAATTAGGTGATTAGGTTAGTGCTTGCGCACTACAAGGAATGCTACGGCTCCGAGACCGATCAGTGCAATCAGTGCACCAAATCCAGGCTGAGTTGTCGGCTTGGCGGTTGGGACTGTTGTCTTTGGCACTACTACCACAACGGTGACGTTGGGCGCTGGTGTAGTGGTTATCACTGGGGTCGGAACGGGTGTTGGTTTGAACTCAACGACGTTGAACAGAGTTGATGCCTGTGCTCCTGATACAGTGATGCTCTGTGCCTGAACGATGTACTCGTCGGGCTTGAATGATGATGCATCTACTGGGAAGGACCACTTGTTCACGCCATCGGTTGCTTTCTGGACCTTTACGGTTCCAGTTGCTCCACTGAATTCACCGCTCTGGGTCTTTGTGGTTGGCTTGAAGGACGAGGAGGTCACCTCAACGAGGAGCTCGTCATCGACTGCAAGGTTGGTGGTTCCCGCGATGGTGAACTTGTCGCCGACCTGCTTCTCGCCTACCGGGAGAACAGTGACTTTTGGTACTTCAACGAGGAACTGGAGCTTCGCGTAGGTATCATCAACGCTTGGGTTGTTGAGTGCCTGGACGAGTGCTTCTGCTGCGTCGGATCCCTGGAGGCTGCCTGGGCCCTGTAACTTGAACAGGGTGTTTCCTGCGACTGGGTAGCTGCCTAATACAAGCTCCCTGTTTGACGATGGATATACATCGTAAATTTCGTTGTACATCGGGTGCTGTGCGACCACGAAGTACTGACCTGCTGCCATGTCTGCTGTTGTGCCCTGGGAGACTTCATACTCGAAGGTACCGTCAGCGTTGACACTGGTTGTGGAGTAGATGACTTTGTTCTTACCCATGATCCAGACTGCGACACCCTGTGTAGGCTGTCCTGCAGCGGTTCCACGGACGAACAGTTTGTCACCAGCTGCTACTACAGACTGTGAGGCCTGTGCGCTGATGAATGGCTTCCTTATGATGACTGATACGGTTGCATACTGTGCGTTGGAGAGACCGTTCTTGTCAACCGGAGTTGCAACTGCGTAAACGGTGTAAGTACCTGCATCAATGTTCAGGTTTGCGGTCTGCCACTTGTATTCCCAGGTGTTGTCTTCAAGGACATCTGATGGATTGAAGGTTGATGTAACGCCTGAAACTACTGGCTCACGCGGGTTGGTCATCTGTCCGCCATTTGATGGAAGGTTCGGACCGGTGATGAACATGTAGGTGTAGTCAGTCTCTGAGTTTGTCCCGGTGAACTTGACCTCTTCTCCGAGGAAGTAGTTCTGGGTACCGGCTGCCACGACTGTGACTGCGCCCTTCTCAATCTTAACGTCGACTTCATCGCTCTTGAACTGCCTGTCTGTGCCAGTGTTTGAGATTGGCGGGTTGTATGGCTCAGGCCGCTCTACACGGATGGTGTACTTCTTGTCCTTGGTGTCCTTCGTGGTCGAGAACCCTACTGTGCGGGTACCGGAGTTGGACAGAGTGACTGAAGCATAGTAGGCTGTACCGTTCACATTGGTTACACCGTAGTACTTGGCTACATCCTGCTGGATGGTCGTGGTTGAACCCTGGAATACGTACGCACCAATTGTGAATGGGCCGAGGGGGTTGTCCCTTGCCACATTGTCCTGTGCGTAAACAATGCTGGGTGGCTGGTCAAGGGTTGAACCTGTCATTGAGCTGGTGCCCTTAACCCAGAGGTAGTATGCACTGTTTGGTTTACCGGTGATGGTAACTGCGAATGGGTTGCCGCGTACGACTGAGTCCTTGCTGGCCTCGATCTTTACGGTGTCAGATGCAATGGTAACGGTTTTAACTGCAGAGACGGTCTTCCCGGTGTAGTCGTTACCGGATGCGTCCTTGTAGTTGTCTTTCATTCCATTGAGGTTGCAGTCGGTCCAGAATGTGTAGCCGCCGGACTTGTAAACCCGGTTACCTTCAGCTCCCATGATCCCGGTTGCCCACCCTTGTTTGCTGCCAATCACGAGGGGAATGCTGTTCCACATGTATGGCATTGCATTCGGTGACTGACCTGTCAGGGGCTGCACAACGGTAGCGTTCTGTAAGAGGCTGGTGTAGACCGTACCGTCTGATGTCTTGACCTTGATGGTCATGAATCCTGCAGTTGTCTGACGTTCTGTCGGGATGATGTTCATGTTGGTTTCAATACGGAATACAAGGAAATCTCCTGCTGGGATGCTCTTCCCAGTAACATCCTTACCGGACTGCTGGTCGTACACCGAGATAGTCGATATGGGGTCGTTTGCAACAACTGCTACAACGTTGGATGTTCCAGCATACCAGTTTCCGGTGCGTCCGACGAAATCAGCTGGTGCTACATAGAAACTCGCTGCGTTTCCGACGTTAACTGTTGCTGCCGGGGCACTTACGCCCGGGGTCTGGGTACCTGTATAATAGGCAATGGTTGTCCCTGAGGCTACCCCAGTTAAATTAAGGCCCTGCTCACCGACGAATACATTGCCGCCGAGTGGGACACTGTTTAAGCTACCTGCAAGTGCCGGCACTACCAGAATTGCAAGTGCCACGCACATTATCAGTGCTATGCTTAATCGCTTAGTCATATATTTTCCTCCTTACTCAATTGTCCATAGTTCTGTACGTTCAATCCAATGCACCCAAACCGGATCAGGTTCGACACCTGTCGATTAACGGTTCACAGTGCTCCATACTCCGAATCACGGAATATGAATCAATATTAGTGAAACACTTAATATATCCTTTTTGGTTGATCGCAGGGATTATTATGCGGATGTACGGGGTGCTGGGACAAATCAGGGGTTACTCCACCCCTGTTTCCATCTTCCCGGGGAACCGGCACTCTCTCCGGAGTAATCCCGATGTACCCGAATACCGTTTCTATTACGCGCACCTTTCCATACACGCTTAAAGAATTAGTATCTCCGGAAATCGCCTGTAATAATAAGGGCAACCCCGGCATTATTACTGACTGATCGTACCCTATATATAACAAGATCCAACATCTGAAGCATGAGAATTATCAGGGCACCAAGTATCTCCCGTGCTCACGAGCTCGTGATAAAAATGATACTTGAGAAAGGGTTCCCCCTCGTCACCGAGGAGAATGAGGCAACAATCGAATTCGAGGAGGTCGCAATGAAAGTTGATAACCCCCTTGCCAGACCATTGGTGAGCCCTGCATCAAGATTCCAGCAGCGATTCATGGAGAAATACGCACACGACCTGATCGATGGATCTGATTCTGTATTCGAGTATGATTACCATGGCCGGCTTTTTCACTGGGGGGAGCCGTTGTCATCCGGGGGGTCGCCCGTCGAGGTAGACCAGGTCTCATATATAATTAGTAAACTTTCTTCCTCTTCCCAAAGCCGGAGGGCTATTGCAATCACATGGAACCCGGTTTCCGATGAGAAACTTGCGAATTGCCCCTGCCTGCAGCTGGTCCAGTGTATCATCCGGGACAACAAACTCCAGATGAAAGTTGTGTTCCGTAGTAACGATATGCTGACCGCAGCAGGGGCGAATATGTTTGCCCTTGCCCGCCTCCAGGAGTACATTGCAAAGCAGGTCGGGGTAATACCCGGGTCCTACACTCATATCGCGCTCGTCCCCCACATCTATTATAAACGGGACATCAATGACATTGAGCTGTTCTGCCGCAGGGGAGAGCATATCCACCCGATACGTGAGGTCTGTGACGCATGCGGAAAATGCCCGGGATCGCGGTAGCTGATGAGATAAATCAGTCAGGTTAATTAGTCTTGGGCGGCAACAAAATAGGAGAACACAGCCCGGTAGTGTAGCGGTCAATCATCCGAGACTCTGGATCTCGGGACAGCAGTTCGAATCTGCTCCGGGCTACTCTTTTTCGCAGGACAACTTCTTTTCAGCCCGGGGCATGTGGTACAACCGCTCCGGAGGCCGACCTGTCAGTCCGTCTGTTTTTTTCAGGCTCTGTTGAAACACACATGAACGGGAAGTTCACACCCACACCATGAAAATGCCCTTTCAAAAATCTCTTCATATTGGGGTTCGTTCATGCATTTACAGGGGAAATCATCAGTATTATAAAAAGAGGTAATAAGGCAGCTTAGACAGGAGGGGGTTTCCCCCACCCTGTCCAATCCCCATTAAGCTATTCATTGGGCAGGGTTTGCTGAAATCATTTGAATAATAAGAGATTCAAGTCCAGTCCCTATCCCAACCAGGGTGCCACAGCGGCGTGGCGAAGCCCCGGGGGCGTGGAAAAATTTCAGAATAATCAGGATTCTGGATGCATATTCTAGCTCTTCAACAAGGCCGTTTTCCAGGAAAATGAATGATGAAACACCTGTGCCTGGTACCGGAACCTTACATTGTTAGTCCCAGACAGGTGAGCATAACATCGCGGCGTGGTCCCGGTGATACGGGTGGAGCCATTTTGTGTCCAGCACGGTGATCCGGGCTGCTTCAAATGCAACCACCGAATGTTCAAGTACCACACCCGGGTCCTCAGCAGTATCAATGCTCCTTGTTTTGAGCATTACCAGCATCCTGCCACCTTCCCTGAGGAACATACTGTTCCGTATTGCAATAGTGACCTGTTCCGGCTGGGCGATATCCTGGTAGATGAGGTCTGCAACCTCGAGAAGCGGGGCATACCGTTCCGGTAGGGCTGCATCTGCCATCAAAGGGACCACGTTGTACCTCCGGCGGGCAACCGCGACCAGGTCCTGCATCGGCCGTGGTGCAAATTCGATAGCATATACAGTCCCTGCATAATCTGCAACATGGGATACGGTTGTACCATTTGCAGCACCAAGGTACAAAACGACAAGGTCCGGTGTGAGTTCAAACTCCCCACCCAGATAGTAATATGCCGCGAGTTTACTCCGGTAAGGGTCCCAGACACGGAATTCCTTTAGCATCCGCTCACCATACACGCCACCTTCTCCCGATGATACCAGCACATTTTCAACCCAGATCATGTAACCCTCCCGGCATTGTCAACCGCGGCCTGTGCAGCCTCAATGAACTCCGGCGCCAGCTCCTGCCGGTACAGGTCAAGACGTGCGGCAATTGCGAGTTTTGCTGCTAGCACCCGTGCCACCTTCCCCCTGACTTCCTTCGGCGCGTTATGGACCCTCCGGTGCTGAAAGATAATCCCGTGTTTCGGTGGCGGGGTACCACCCCTCATATGCGAGAATAGGGCCGTGCGTGCCCCAAGGACCTGTATTGAACTTCCCGGAAGTCTTGAAAGAGTTGCAAGGCTCCCTGCCTGGGAAACCAGGCGTGCAGCAACGAGTCCACCGAGAAGGGCGCTGCAATTAGGCACTACCTCATCCGCACGCCGTGATACTTCCTTCATGAGAGCGGTACGTGCAGCCGCGAGGTTTTCAATTTCGTTAATAATCTGGCGGAATGCCGGGCTCCCGCCCCGTTTCATCATCGGAAGCAGTTTCTGCTTCGGAAGGTGCAAGTATTTCCTTGAAAAACCCGGGTTGGTTATCCGGTGCCACTCGAGTGCCCGCTCGGTCAGTACATTTGAGACCTCATCCAGCTGGTCAAGTGTCCGCACCATCTGCAGCGGCTCTGCATCCCGGCTTTCGTACTGCCGGGTAATCCCCGCTTCAGAAAGATAAAAGCAGAGCTCCCGTAATTTCCTTATATACTCCCCACGATCGCGGGTGAAACTGCAGCTCCCTGCATTTCTCCAGTCAAACGGGATGAACCGGTCAGGAGAGATTTTGATGGTTTCAAGCCGTTTTGCCAGGGCCTCAGGCCCACCCCGGTATGGTGTACACCCAGTTTCATCTATATCGCCAAACCAGTACGACTGCATGGAAATAACTTGGGTTATTCCCAACTATTATACTAGTGTACAGGATCACCCCGGGATCAGGATCAGGAGTTCCCTCTGGTGTTACCCATCAAAAAGCACCAATTCCAAATGAATAGAGAATTACCGGCACCATTATCGCCCCCATGCAGAACACCCGGGAAATATTGACCATACGGGGAATAAAACCCACAAGGATCGCAAGGACAAGGATGAAGAGGCCGAATGGTCCGGCAATAAGGAAACTAATCAGGACAATCAACCCGATTGCAGTATAATTCAGCACCTTTCCGTCTATCCCGTTCAGGCGATCGGCATACCCTGACAACCATATGGTCACCGGGTATGCCAGGCAGGCGGCAAGCGCACCTGATACCAGCAGGGATGCCATTGAGGGTGCCCCGACCGATGAAATGGCAACCATAACGCCGTTCCGCTCTCTGCCGATTGCAAACAGGGCTGCAAGCCCGATAATTGCATTTGCCGTGTTTGCTGCACTCGTGGAGAATATGTACGACCTCCTGTCCCGCCTGTAGTCCGTCTTCGAACAGATTACCGCGTTCGCGGTCGCATTCGAGAGCCCCGGAAGCCAGCCTACAATGGTTCCGGCAATGGTCCCGATAACGGTCCCTTTCCCGATCTCACTCCGTGTCATCCTTATCCCGCTGAACCGCTGCTCCGGAACGGGCCCACGCGATGAGAACAGGAGTACTGATATCCCGAACAATCCGGTCAGCAGGGGCATCAGCACCCCTGATACACCCAGCGTATGCCACCCGAGATAGGCGTACCGGAACGTGAATATCCCGAGAAGGCCGGATATCCCGAAGATCATCACCGCCCATGCCGGGGACTCACACTCTATTATAAGGTACCCGACAACAGCAACCAGTATGATACCCACCCACCAGTCAATGTAGGGCTGGAGCGGGGGGAGGATGAAAAACAGGAGAATTGACAGGGGTATCGCCAGTATGACTGCGCAGGCACTGCCGAGGGCCGCAATCCTGACGGCCTCCTGTCCTTTGCCTTCAAGGCAGAGCATATGGGAGGGGAGGACGGAAAGTGCGGTATCAGCATCAGGGATGCCAAGAAAGGTGCTGGGTATGCTGTCAAGGAACGTATGAGTGATCAACGCGGCAAACATTGTCGCAGCCAGCGCTTCAATACCAATAACAGGAAGGAGGACGGCCTGCATCCCGAGCAGGGTGGCCGCAAGCGTATTTGAGTGGACACCGGGAAAAAGCCCGCTGATTATCCCAAGGAACACCCCTGCCAGCGTACCGGCGATGATCCCAATCACAGGGTACGCTTGGGAAGGCCGGGGATAAAGGAATCGAAATACATACTGTGATATATAAGGGGGGTGATGATATGGCAATGAAGATCGCGATCACACGGCTGAAGGGTAAAGAGGAGAAGGATACGGAGTATTGTGCCAATTATGGTCACGACTGCTTCATCGTCTCCCCACTGACCGCCAAGGTCCACAGTGACCGGGTTGCTTCTTTTGTAAAGGCTGTTGAACGGGAGGATTTCGATTGCATTTTCTTCACGAGCGCACTGCCGGCACATATTATCGCACCACTCATCACCCGGCGGCCACGGGTGATTGCAATCGGCCCACAGACAACACGGATCCTGAAATCACACGGCGTTGATTGCGAAACGCTCCCGACATATTATTCCAGGGATTTCGTCCCCTACCTCGGGACCTGGATTAAAGGGAAGAGAATTGGCATTCCAAGGGCTGATGTCCCTAATCCCGACCTTCTCGAGGCGGTTGCAAAGGCAGGGGGAATTGCCACGGAGATCAGGTGTTACTCGCTTGTGCCGACAGGACAGGTACTGGAACTTAAAGATGCAGACGCAATACTTTTTACCAGCGCAATGTCATTTAAACAGGCTAAATGGAAACGGAGCCCTGATCTGCTGATTATTGCAATTGGTGATGTGACAGCGTCAGTGATGGTGGCTGACGGTATACGCCCCGATGTGGTTGGCGATGGATCACTTGAAGGGACACTCCAGAAGCTGAATGAATACCAGAAACAGGCAGGATAACAGAAGGTCGGGAAATTGCAGGAAGAATGTACAAATGGGCCCGGAATGAACAGGCCGGACCCGGATGTGGCGGTACCGGAAGGAGCAGTGCCCTCGGGGATCCTTGTTATCGATAAGCCCCGGGGCCCCTCAAGTCACCAGGTGACTGCATGGGTGGGGAAAATACTTGGAGTCCATGTGGGTCACGCCGGGACCCTTGACCCCCAGGTTTCCGGGGTCCTGCTTGTCATGCTCGGCCGGGCAGTACGGCTCGCACCCCTCCTTCTCCAGCACCAGAAAGAATATGTCTGCCTGATGAGACTCCACGGGGATACATCACGGCAGCGCCTGGATGAAGTAATGGAGGAATTCACCGGGAGAATATACCAGAGGCCCCCACGGAGAAGTGCCGTTGCAAGGAACCTGAGGATCCGGGCCATCCACTCCCTTACTATCCTTGATATCGAGGAGCGGCTCGTCCTGTTCAGGGTCACGTGCGACGCAGGGACCTATATCCGTTCCCTCTGCCACCATATCGGTCTCTCCCTTGGGACCGGGGCACATATGCAGGAACTCAGGAGGACGAAGTCGGGTGCATTCGGTGAAAGCGACGCGTACACCCTCCATGACCTGTCAGACGCCATATCATCCTTAAAGAAAGGGGACGGTTCATTGCTCGGGCAGATGATTCAGCCAATTGAAGCAGGGGTAGGTGACCACCCGGGTATTACGATCCGGGGGTCTGCAGTCGATGCTGTTGTGAGGGGGGCAGCATTGGCCGGAGTGGGGGTGATCAGGTCTGACCAGTTTAAGAAAAAGGAATTAATCGCAATTAACACGGAAGCAGGGGAGTTTGTGGGTATCGGAGAAGCCCTGCTTGATTCAGCCAAAATTGTCCCGGGGAAGCCGGGGCTTGTGGTCGCCCCGAGAATTGTATTCATGATGCCGGGGACCTATGCAAAAGGGTGGAAAACGCACAAGCCCGCAGTCAGGCCTTAATGTTCGCGGATCCCATTATCAGTGAACGTTGCTGACTTCCCTGGTGGGCGCGAACATCCGTGCACCATGGGTAACCGTTGTAATCCCGGCCCCACATAGAGGTCCGGTGAGATAGCATTAAAAAAATACCGATGTAATACTAGGGATACACTTTTGCTGAGGTTGTCTAGTCCGGTAAGGCGCAGGCCTGGAAAGCCTGTGGGGCGTCCAGCCCCTCGGGAGTTCAAATCTCCCCCTCAGCGTTTCATTTTTGGGGCATTTTACCCGACAGGGTATACCAGGTACCATGGGGGTCTCCATGATCCTTTAGCCATCATCCGTTCCCCGTGTACGAATTCCACACCGTTCCGGAGAGTCGTTCATTTGCAAACGACAGGTAGTCCTCTACAACTTCAAACCCGATAAAATGCCGCCCCATCTCCTTTGCGGTGACAGCAACAGTCCCTGAGCCAAGGAACGGGTCGAGGACGATATCCCCGGGGTTACTGGAAAACCGAAGAATTTTCCGGACGATCTCGGATGGCAGCTTTGTAGGGGTTTTTTTCCTTCCTTTCCAGTATTCACGCTTTATGTCCCAGACATCCTCCGGATAATGCTCCACTTTATTGAACGTGTACCGCTTCGGGTCTTTCACCACAAACAGGACATGATAATGGCTTGTGACATACTTTTTCTTCGTAAAAACACCGAACTGGTACTTCCAGATAAGGTGGTTCTGGGTAGTAAAACCCACTCCGTCAAGACCGCCGAGGATATCTTTTAAGTGGTTCCAGCCGGAGAACACATACATACTACCTGACGGGGACAGGACACGATAAGCCTCAGACATCCATTCGCGGGTAAATGATTCATATTCATCGCCCGCTATCTCCTGGTACCCCTCGAGGACATTGGACCCGGTCCGGTTGTAGTTCAGGCGCTGAGCACGGAAATCGATGGCAAAGGGGGGGTCAGTGACAAGGAGGTCGATAGCCGAGTCAGGGAGGTCCCGAATCAGCCGGGTTGCATCCCCCTGATATACCCGGTCCTCCTGGTACGGTCCGAGATTCCTGTCATTCACAACGATCCCAGACCCCGCTCAACAGGAACTGCCTGCCTTTCTTCCCAGTTCGAATGCCTTTCGGTTGGTCTCCAGTGTTTTAGGTGGTACGAGACGGCTGAATGACTGGACAAGTGATTCCTGTTTCAGAGGGAGGAAGTGTGATGCAGCCCCCATCATAACAATATTCTGGGTAAGCGGGCTGCCCGCCTCCTTCGCGAGACCTTCTGCATCGATTACGCAGAGTTCATGGTCCGAAAAGCATCCCAGTATCTCCCGATCAGTCGGGACCGGGAGGCCCTGCATGAATACAGAAGTCGGGACAACCAGGCGGCTGTTGGTGATAATTTTCCCACCGGGCCGAAGGAAATACGAATACCGGAATGCCTCAAGTAGATCGAACGCGATAATAAGATCCGCCGTGCCTGGTGCAATAAGCGGGCCAAAACGCCCGTCTATCCGTATATGGCTCTCAACGGAACCACCCCGTTGTGCCATGCCATGAGTTTCGGCACCTTTCACCGACCGGTTTTCGATCATGCAGGCTTCACCAAGGATATTTGATGCGAGGATCGTACCCTGTCCGCCGATCCCGACTACCAGAATATCATAACTCTCCTTCATTTCCTTCCCCCCGGCGTGATGGCCCCTGTCGGACAGATTTGTGCACAAAGTGAGCACCCGCTGCATCCGCTCGTGATTACTGCGTTTTCACCTGCCACTTCAATAGCCGGACATCCGAACCTGATGCAGGTACCGCAGGCGGTACATTTCTCACTATCGACCTCATAGGGCCGTCTCGATATCCCGGCCCGCCTTGCAGAGATCACGCAGGGGTGCCGGGCGATCACAACTTTCACACCAGGCCGTTCTTTTGCTTCTTTTAACGCATTTACCATGAGGGTCAGGTTATACGGGTCGACCGTCTCAACAAATGACACACCGCAGGAACGGCAGATCGATTCAAGTGAAACAGGTGGGATCGGGACCCCGCAGGCGGTAATCCCGGTCGAGGGGTTCGGCTGGTGTCCGGTCATTGCTGTAATCCGGTTATCAAGGATCACCACCGTCATGGTTGCATTATTATACACGGCATTCATGAGGCCCTGGATCCCGGTATGGAGAAATGTTGAGTCCCCGATCGTGCAGACAACATCTCTTTTCTCACCAGAATGAGCAATGCCGCTCGCCACGGTAATGGATGCACCCATGCATATGGTGGTATCAACTCCTCCCAGCTGAAGACCAAGGGTATAGCACCCGATATCACTAGGAAATATACCCTCCCGGAATACTTTTTTGATCGCGTAAAATGCAGCCCTGTGCATGCACCCGGCACAGAGGATTGGGGGACGGGGGGGGACATCCTGCGGAGGATCTGCCACCGGAAAGTCCATATTCGTCGCGAATCCTGCGGATTTCATAATCCGGCCCACGGCAGCCGGGGAAAGTTCTCCTTCGTACGGTGCATTTCCGCTTTTCTTCCCGAATACCGGGATCGTCCCGGCAACCTGTAATACTTCTTCCTCCACGAACGGGGACAATTCCTCAATAACGAGCACCCGTTCATGGCGGCTGACGAACTCCTTCAGCCACGTTTCATCAATGGGGTATGCCCCTATCTTTGCAAAGGAGGTCGTGGAGGGAATGATTTCAGAGACATAGGAAACAGCGATACCGCTTGCGATTACAGCATCCCTACCCCGCACTTCGGCCTTGTTATAGCCAAGTTCAACAAGGCGCTTTTTAATAGTCGCCTGTTTTTCATTCAGTTTTTTATGCAGGACACGGGTATGGGCAGGTATTACTACATACTGCCTCGGGTCCCTGTTGAATTGCCCTGTGCGCCCTGATTCCTGTACATCCCCGAGGGTAACATCCCCTTTTGAGTGACAAATCCTTGTAGTGGGACGGAATAATACGGGAAGGCCGGTCTCCTCGGAGAAACCAAAGGCATCCCTGACCATATCGTGGGCCTCCTGTATACTGCACGGGTCAAAGCAGGGGACTTTTGCGAACTTTGCATACATCCGGCTGTCCTGTTCGTTCTGGGAACTGTGCGCGAACGGGTCATCCGCACTCATGATCACAAGTCCGCCAGTCACACCGGTATAACTGCTTGTCATTAGCGGGTCTGCGGCCACGTTCAGCCCGACATGTTTCATCGTGCACAACGCACGGATACCGCACCACGCCGCTCCAAGGGCGTTTTCGAGGGCCACTTTTTCGTTCACGGACCACTCGATATAGTAATGGCGTTCCGGTTGTCCCCTCAGGATATCCACGACCTCCGATGAAGGGGTCCCGGGATATCCGCAGATAAAATCCACGGGGGATTCAAGACAGGCATGAGCTATTGCCTCGTTTCCTAGAAGATAACGTCGTTCCATGATCCCATTTCCGCTTGTTCTTTCAAGAGTACCACTATCATGGGGTTTTAATGTACCGTTTTCACCCCCGATTCACAACCTATAAAAACTCCCTTACACTAAATTAATAGTCAACTCTTGTGGGCCCGTAGCATAGCCCGGTGGTGCGCCCGGCTGATAACCGGGAGGTCATGTGTTCGAATCACATCGGGCCCATTCATTACAAACCGGATTTTTGATCTTTAATGAAACGTAACCAGATCGCAATCATCGTGGCAGGACTGATTATCAGCGCCCTGCTGTCAGTAATCAGCATATACCTGACCGGTATTGCAGTTATCCTCGTAATTACCCTCGCGATGTCTTTCCAGATCTTCCAGGACTCAGAAAGGCTTACCGACCTGGCAGTAGTCCTGTCTGAAAACGCAAAAGTCGTTACCGTAATAAACAGGGGGAACACGCCGATACGGAATATCATCGTATCTCTCGTCCCCCTCGACATGGAATTCAAAGTCCCTGAGCTTGCCGTGGACGGAACATTCGCCTATGAACTCCCGCAGATGATAAATGAGGCGAGAGCTATCGTGGAATTTGAAGATATAAACGGCAAACAATACAATAAGTCGTTTCATATCTCTGCACTTTACAGCGATGATGACCTGCTTAAACCAATGTTTCCAACATTTGACTGGAAAAAAGAATAGTCATTCTGGGTTCAGATGACCCCGGGCACAATTGTCATTGACAAAAAAAGATGGGATCAAATAATTATTCTTCTTGTGCAAAAATAAAATTAATCGTCTTTTCAAGGGCCTCAAGAAGTGCGTCCTGGTTTTTCAGATAGTCATGCAGTGCACGGTAGAGCATAAACATGATTTCGTACCCGTAGAGGTCCAGCACTTCGCGCGTGGTAAGCGGGTGAAGGTAGGAGTCGACCAGGAACCCATCGGAACTGTACATGATCTCATAAAATTTCCCATCTTCTGAAAGGAGGCAGAACTGGTCATCCACTTTTTTACTGATATCATCAAGCCTGAATTTGACCGGGTCGGTTTTCCCGAGGACAATCATCTTCTGCTGGTAAAATGAGGTATCATATAATTCACCGTTTCCCTCCTGTTTCCCTTTTTCCAGCATGTTAATACCGATAGACCGGATGACAGGCAGCGCCATTCCTGCCATTTTCTCTATCAGGAGAGCGTCATTTTCTTTAATTTCCTTTGCTGCAGCGTCCGTACTTTTCGTCATCCCGTCGATTTTTTCAGTTAGTTTTGTAAATCCAGCCTCAATTTCGTCCATGGTAGTATCCTCATTGGTCCTGTTAATCGTTCCAATCTCATTTGGCGAAGACAGATGATGAAAATATAGGTTCCTAAAAATCCTCCTGAATTAACACATTCCCATCAATAAATCATATGATGCAATATGATACCATGGCCCTGTCATCAGTACCAGCAGGGTGCCCTCTGCAACGCAATTGTCAGGATAGTGGCAAGCCTGAAGGATATGTTGTATGCCAGGGGCCGCAGAATTATGGATCTTACCTAAGGGTGCATGAATATTTCCCGGGCGGTAAAGGAGCTCAAACCCTTGAGCCGATAAAATAGTACATTCTCTCTTCGGTAAGAATGGCATTGCCTGTCGTGCCCAGGGGCAGGTCTTCCTGAAGGACTACCCCCAGGTATGACGGGGTCCGGGCAACCACAGAGCCTTCCCGGATTTTCTCGGTGACTATGAAGGGTACGGTTTTGCCAGTCCATGAGGCATTAATGGCATGATACACCTCTTCGGAACAGGTACTCATCATTCTCGAACGCTTTTTCTTGATATAATCGGTAAAATCATGTACCCCTGACATGTCAGTGCCCTGTCGTTTTGAAAAACGGGTAATATTAACTTTGTTCGGCCGGATGTTCCTGACAAGCTCGAGCGACTGCAAAAAATCATCCTCCGATTCCCCGGGAAACCCGACAATCATGTCAGTCAGGATAGTGATATCCGGGTACCGCTCCCTTAAGGTATCAATGAGCGCACGACAATCCGCAGCGGAGTACCCCCTCCGCATCCGTTTGAGTACCGCATCCGAACCTGACTGGATCGGCATGTGAATGAACTGAAATATCTTTTCACCTTCGAAGGCCTGCAAGAGGTCCGGCATTATCCGCTGAAGCGTCACCGGGTTCATCATACCAATGCGGACCCGGAATTCCCCCTCGAGCAGGGAGATAGTCTTGAGAAGGCGGGGCAGTGATTCCCCTGTATCATACCCCCATGCGCTGATGTCCTGTGCGGTAAGCTGGATCTCCACTGCACCGAGATCGATGTGCTGCCTGACCTGGCCGATAATTTCATCACCGGGAAAACTTACCAGTGGCCCCCGGGCATTCCTCGTAATGCAATAGGAGCAGTCCCCAAGGCACCCCTGGGCAACCTGGACAATCCCGGGCGTGGATTTTTGTATGACCGGATGTAACCGGTAGGCCTCCTGGATACACCCCGGGGGAATAAAGACAGGGGTGCAGATCGCGAGAATTCTGTCCGCTTCCACGGCAGGCATGCAACCCGTAATGTAAAGCCGTGAATCACTGAATGCCCCTATCGTACGGAGTACCTTTCGCGCAGTGCTCTCCACAACGGTGCAACTATTAATGATAATGGCATCCGCACCATCGGGAGACCCAGATATCACGCACCCCTGGTTCCTGAGGACCTCGATAAGTTTCCTGGTATCCCCGTGGTTATAAGTACATCCGAATGTTCTGATATAGACCCGGGCATTTCTGATCCCCCTGAGGGCCTCGCACCCACCCGTAATACCTTCATGGATGGAGACGTTGTGATGCAAAGCCAGGTACCCTCCGCTCGCTCATTTCCTGTACTAGATTCCCTTCCGGGAAGTTATGGGTTCTCACGTTACCCATGAAGGAAATAGTCCGGCTGGTTCTTCCCCTTCTATACCCGGTCATAACATTTCAGGCAGGAAATGAGGCCGGTTCAAAGGTCATTCCCACGAAGGAATAGAATTATAAATTGATTCGCCCGATTTCAATCAAAATAATTAACCGATCGAAATCCACTATGTGTGTACAATGATCAGGATCGGGTTAATCGGCTGTGGAAATATCGGACATATTATTGCAAAATACCAGGATAAGTTTGAGATCCTTGCTTTATTCGATATTGTCCCCGAAAAATCCAGGGAGCTGGCCGAGATCTCCGGGGGGGTCGCCTACGATGATTTCGGGGCATTTATCTCCAGCGAGTTCGATATTGTCGTGGAAGCGGCATCCATAAAGGCAGTCCGTCTCTTTGGAGAGCTGGTCCTGGAGCACAACAAAGACCTTGTGATCATGAGCGTGGGCGCACTGTCAGATAAAGCATTTCTCGCATTGCTTACCGAAACAGCGAGGAAAAACCAGAGGAAGATCTTTATCCCGAGCGGTGCGATAATGGGCCTTGATAACATTAAGGCCGGGCAGATCTCAGGGATTGACCGGTTACTGCTCCGGACAACAAAGAGCCCGGAATCACTTGGTTTGGAGGCTACTGAAAGAAAACTCCTGTTCTCAGGAAAATCTAATGAGTGTATAAAAGAATTTCCAAAGAATGTCAACGTCTCGGTGGCCCTTGGCCTCGCCGCGGGGACCGATGCAGATGTTGAACTATGGGTAGACCCTGGAGTTGACCGCAATATCCATGAGATTTTTATTGAGGGAAAATTCGGGGATGCCTATATTAAAGTCAGGAATGTACCGAGCCCGGACAATGCGGCAACCAGCTATCTTGCTGCCCTGTCCATCCTGACACTGCTCCGGAACCTGGAAAACCCGCTTGTTATCGGGACCTGACCTTGACGAAATATGAACGAATAGTACCATGACCGAAGTAACCCTGGAATACCTCCTATCCTTTGTTGAAGAAGACGCCCCATCCGGCGATATCACTACTGATGCGATAATCCCGCCGGATACTCGTTGTACTGCCATGATCACCGCAAAGGAAGATGGAATTATTTGTGGTCTTTTTGAGGCGGGGCGCCTGTTTACCCATTTTGGTGTCCAGGTCACACAAGCGTGTCCCGATGGGGCCCAGGTAAAACGGGGCGAAGTCGTCCTCTCGCTTGAGGGGAACGCCTCCCGTATCCTTCTCCTTGAAAGGACCACGTTAAATATCATAGGCAGGATGAGCGGCATAGCAACAAAAACAAAATCCTGCATGGATCAACTCCGGTCTGCGGGCAGTACCTGCCGCGTGGCGGCGACCAGGAAAACATCCCCGGGAATGAGGGTCCTTGATAAGAAAGCAGTTATGCTCGGCGGCGGAGACCCCCACCGGTATTCCCTTTCAGACGGGGTGCTTATCAAAGATAACCACCTTGCCCTGGTACCGCTCGCTGCTGCAATTGCATCCGCGAGAGCCCGGTCACTCTACAGAAAAATTGAGGTAGAGGTAGAGGACCCGGATTCGGCCGTCATAGCAGCGGAGGCAGGCGCGGATATTATCATGCTGGATAACATGACACCGGAAATGGTTGGACACACCCTGAAGGAGTTGAATTCCAGAAACCTGCGTTTTGGCAGGGTTATAGAGGTTTCGGGGACAATTAGCGAGGATTCAATCCGGAATTACGCAGTCCCGGGTGTTGATGTGATCAGCATAGGCGCCCTCACACATTCAGTCCGGAATTTTGATGTCAGCCTCGAGATCAGAAGCCCCTGAAGCCAGATAACTGCGAAATTACACCAGGTTACCTGGTTTTTTCATGAAAATGGCTTTGTTGAAACACACATGAACGGGAAGTTCACACCCGAACGATTGAAAATGCCACGTTCAAAATCTCTTCATATTGCTGCCAGTTCAGGCATTTAATATGAAAATCCCCCCTGGCATTTTCATTTTGTATCCTTGTGGCCTTTTGGTATCATGTCTGTTTTCATGGGAAACCTGCTTAAATCTATCTAGCAGATTCGGTAATTCTAAAATTTAGTCACGCTCCCGGGGCTCAGCCCTGCCGCTGTGGCGACCCCGGTTGGGATAATGAATGATCTCTTTAATCTCTGAAATTTCCTTGAATATCCCGAAGTTTTCATGGTTTCCGGCTGACTACCGGCTGGCAGGGGTGTTCACTGGGGTTAAGAGGTGTTATCCTTTCGGTGCCGATCCCCGGAATACCGGCATCCACGTTCAATAACACGGCGTTGTCGAGCCCCCAGAGCGAAACCGCTGCAAGGGCACCGATTACGCCACGTCCGCCATGGAGGGTGACGTCGTTATTACTGGCAACATGGTCAGCAAGTTCACGAGATACTACCCCGGAGCGCACCAGTCTGCCGTACTCCCTGAGTTCCGGGGGTATACGGAACCCGGTCCTGATAGCGACGCCCCATTCGTGAGAAAGGGCCTCGTCACTGACAAATTTATACACCCTGTCTTTAATCTGGTCTATCACCCCGGGTTCGGCAGCAACATCAATGAAACTACACGAATTACCTGCCGTCTTACCGGGAAGTGCGGGGTACAACATCGCAACATGGTGCCCGATGGGAATAAGCCCCTCCATTCCCGCGATATGCTGGAGGAGGGCAAGTGCAAGTGCAAAGGTTGCACCCCCTTCCGGGCTGTCAGTATCGTCGATCCCGATGATAACGTGGGTCAGTGCCCGCGTATAGACTTCGCCTTCAACCACACCTCCTTTTTTTCGGACTTTCACACGGGCGACGCCTTTTGCACCGGACATCATATCAGTCAGGGAATAGGCAGGGCCACCGATACAACGGATCTCCTGCACCACCATCTCGCCCTCCCGGCGTACCCCGGTAACCCCGACAGCTGGAGATGGGTAGGCCCCGATGGATATCTCCCCACGACAAAGCTTTGCGCATTCCCGGAGTAATGTACCGTCCCTCTGGACATGGTTGAGCGCTCCTCCTGCCATCCGGTGATGATACCCGCAAAAAGCGGCACAGGCACCACTCATGCATTCATGGTAGATCTCTACCCATTCGCCGTCCACCGTGGTAAAAATTCTCCGGCATGCAGAGGAGGGTACCGCGCTGACTGCTGCGTACCGGGCAGGGATACGGCCCTGCTTCCGTTCCTTCACCACCACACACCCTTCAGAAACAAGGCGGTTGACCCAGTCCTGGGCCGTGCTCCTCGGCACTTCTGCCGCTTCCTGTATATTGGTTACCGTAAAGTAGCCCTGTTCGAGGGTGACCTGCCGCATCAGGTGCAGGTACTGCCTGCGTCGTTCAATTACACCGTACATGGGACGAAATAAACAGGATATCGCCTATTATAGCGCTAGCGGTCTCTATAGACCCGGCCCCTTTCCCGATCAGGGTGATCTCCCCCGCCATATCAGTCTCAAGGGTGATGGCGTTTAAGGTACCTTCGAACACAAGAGGGTGGTCCTTCCTGATGATCCGTGGTGAAACACGGAGTACTCCTCTTTCGGGAAACGCCTCTGCAATCAGCCGTATCGTGCAGTCTTTCTCTTCCGCAAGCCGCAGTGCATCGTTGGTGAGACGATCAATCCCGGTGATATCCACGCGGTCAAGAGATGCACCGTTATTCCATATGGTATTCGCAAGAATTACCAGCTTGATTGCTGCATCGATCCCTTTCACATCATACGTGGGGTCGGCCTCTGCATAACCAAGCTCCCGTGCCTCGGCAAGTGCCTGGTCATAGGTAAGCCCTTCTGCGGCCATCCGTGTAAGAATATAGTTGCAGGTGCCGTTCAATACGCCATACAACGCCACGAACTTGTTTCCGGCAAGTCCGTTGCCAAGCGTATGCATGATCGGTATAGCTCCTCCTACGGTTGCCTCGTAACGGACAAGTACACCTTTCTCATTCGCGAGGTCCTTCAACTCTTTAAGGTGCAGGGATATTGGCCCTTTATTGGAGGTGACGATATGCTTGCCCCTCTCTATTGCCATTTTCATGTACGAGTGGGCTGGTTCCCCGCTCCCGGCATCAGTAGGGGTGACCTCAACAAGGACGTCGTAATCTGCACGCGAGACCACCTCGTTTGCAGATATGGACGTATCCCCGCAACGACCCGTCTTTTTTGCCGTAAGCACTGCATCAATATCCAGGCCTGACGGATCAATCAGCCCGCTTTTCGAGTCTGCTACCCCGGTCACGATAATATCCAGGTCCTTTCTGGCGATCATCTCGAGGACACCTTTTCCTACCGAGCCAAGACCGAGGACTGCGACCTTTACCGTCATACAAGTTCCCCCTCAAGAGGCTCAATAATCAGCAGTTTTTTTGTTTTCGCAACATCACGAAGGATATCGAGTGCAGCGTCCATATCCTTTTTCGAGACTGACTTGATTGTCAGGCGGGCAGAAGAGGGTTCATTAATCGCTGGCATCGCAAGGTCAAGGGCTGTAACTTCGGCAAACCCGGTGCAGTCTATACGGTCAACGGTATCTGACAGGTCGGTATGCATGAGGTGACCGATCATAATCACCGTCTGTTTGTACAGGAGGCGGTCCTTCCCGATCCGGAGGATATTCACACCCCGCTCTTTTATCATCGAGACCAGGTCAGTAAGCCGGGATTCGGCGATCTCCAGTACAATCTGCACCCCAAGCGTATCTTCGCGGGATGAGAGGTCACGCTGGTGGATGACCGCTATGATATTTCCTCCTACCTCAGAAATGGGCTGCAGGGCCGAGACGAGCTGTCCCGGCGAGTCCTTCATCTCAAGCTTCATCGATACCTGCACTAAAGCACCTGATGATACGTAGAACGGCACCAAAGATAAGTCTTTTACATGTGATTCGCGGAGCAGGGGAAGATCGGGGTTTCAATCAGCGTGAGATCCCGGAAGGTTCGCATTTTACAGTATAAAAATCTAAGCCCGGTTAATTTCCGGTTTTTCATGGGCACCCTTGTGTCATGGAGAACGCATCATCCACCGCCATTCCCGGGGAGTCCTTTACCTGCGTCTGGCTCGTTTCCGGCAGTATGTTCACCGGTTCCGTCCGGCAGACCTGCATCGGCGGGGTTTGCGATCACGTAATGCTCAATAAAGAACCGAAATGACTTGTTCTTTTCGACAGCGACGCTCAGTGAGAAATGTTTCAGGACTTCGATCATGAATGCAATTTTTGACGGGTAATAACGCGGGATCCACCCGATAAAGTGCTCCTT
The DNA here is from genome assembly GCA_903828975.1 of uncultured Methanomicrobiales archaeon. Classification (GTDB taxonomy): domain Archaea; phylum Halobacteriota; class Methanomicrobia; order Methanomicrobiales; family Methanospirillaceae; genus CAIKOD01. The sequence goes on from CAIKOD010000098.1 coordinate 24,080, forward strand.
CGTGACAAAGTCAGTACGCGCAGGGGCATGGATCCCGAGTGCTTTCGCCCCGGTATCATTAATACCGGCGAGGTACCAGCTCTCAATCTCCTGGATTATCACCATTATATGCTGGTAATCAGCCTCGGAAAACCTGGAAAGAATTATATTTTTTTTGGCAGGAACACTCTTTTCAAAGTCAATGTCGGTCACAATGATGTAACTATGTTGCATGGCGTTGATGCCTCGGATAAACCGGTCTACCTTGACCGATTTTGTGCAGGCGAAGGTGATCAACTCAACCGACTCAAATATATGCTCAAACCGGGGTTTTATGATGGTTTCGAAGAAACGCACGTCATCACTTCCCTCAACAAAAATAAACAGGCGTCTTGCTGCCATCGCAACCTCATTCGAGACCCAGAAGGTCCTGGATAAAGAGTTCGTCGATACCTATCTCGTGCTCAAGGAATGTCCTGACCTCCTGCTTGTCAACCGGCCTCGAAAGATGGGAAAATCCCTCCCGGTCTCTCGTGATGAGGGTAATGTCTTCGATATTGACGTGTTTTACCATCTCAGGGTTATGCGTGGTCACGATAATCTGCTTCCTTTGTGAGGCATCCTTGAGCATGGCAACGAGTTTTGCAATAAGGGCCGGGTGAATGTTTCTTTCTGGTTCCTCAATAATTGTCACAGGCCTCTCTTCAAAGAAAAGCGCAACAATCAGCGCTGCAATGTTAATTGTTCCATCCGAGATCATCGAGGCCGGAATATACTTGTTCCCGCTGTATACTTCCCGGACCTTCATAAATAGTGACATGTCGAGAAACTTTTCAACCGCGATATCATCTACAAATGGCAGCATGTCCCGTACGAGATTAAGGAATGCCATTTTTCGACCAGGGTCTTCACAAATACCCTTGACAACGATGGCAAGGTTACTCCCGTCCTTCTCGAGCTCGGTTTTACCGAGCATCGGGGCCGCTTTCTTGAGAAGCCGGGGATCGAAGTCATATATTTTGATCCCACGGAAGATCCATTCAAGGGGGGGTATACCCGGGACATTCATGGGAATATTGGCAATCAGGCGGGTGAAGGGGTTTTCCTGCTTCTGGAAGAGGTGTGGAAACAGGTCTTCATCATGGACGACAAATCCCGGAGGGGGGATGAGTTCATACCGGATCTCTCCATCCATGAGGAATAATTTCATACACCCAGGCCCGATCTTCTGCCCCGGGATTGCCGGCCCGAAAAAATCCCCATTGATTTCAAGCTGGTCCTTCGGGATTTCGTATCCCGTCTGGGTATCCGTGAACCGGATGGAGAACTCGTACACCAGGTGGCGGGGTTCAAAATATATCGGAGCGTGTTCTCTTACCCCGATTACCTCCTTTTTCCTCTCCTCAAGCGTGTATTCGATCTTAAATGATAGCTCCTCTGCAGGGCCGATAACCGTGTTTCGCAGGTAATCAACACCCCCCTGGAGCGAGATGGCATTACCGATGCCGTATTTTGCAATATCCCGGAGGAAAATAAATACCTGGATCAGGTTTGATTTTCCCGAGGCATTTGAACCGATGAGAATGGTAAACGAATCCGGATGGAACGACATCTCGCGGAAACTCTTAAAGTTGGTTACCGAGATGCAGGTGATAGGCATACGACAACGTCTTATGCCGTGGTAGATAAGGACTTCGTTTGTGTATCCCCACACCCTGCGATAGTGGGGAGAGGAACACTCCGTCTTCCCGGCATACATAGATAATGATTAGGAGAGCTACTGTTCTAGTATGACGACATGGCCCGTCCCCGGGAGTGAGTCCGAAGAGGTCCCCGGGGGGGGTAAACCCGGTTCTTTCTGGGAAGACAGGGGCGACCGGTTCCATTGTGGCGTTGACATTTACGCGCCCGCAATGAGCGAGGTACTTGCATGCGAAACCGCGGAGGTGATTGACCTGGGTATCGCAACGTCACCGGAAGAGGTAAGTTATTGGGACACCACGCGGTATGTCCTTGTTAAAACCCGGTCCAACCTTTATTGTCGGTACGCAGAGTTTGCGGATGTTTTGGTACATATCGGTGACCGGGTCCTCGAGGGGCAGGTAATCGGGCACGTCGGGACCGTGATCAGGCCACACCTCGTGGACGGTTGTTCACCACTCTATATCCAGCGTCTTAAACTGGACGGCCACCTGTCAATGCTGCATTTTGAAGTGTACCGGTTGAGACCCGGATATATGCGGGCCTATAGTGGTGGTAACTGGTTTGGTAGCGGGCGTCCGGAAGGACTTCTTGATCCTGGACCATACCTGCGGAATGCAGTCCACGGCATTGAAAATTACTAATCAATAACGATTAGCACGGAAAAACAATAACCCCATGTATCACTATCATCAGGGTGGTTTTTTAAAACAAGTCCGTTTGAGAGTGACGCATAGTGAGGGGCCTCCAACCGGGGCGGGACCGTTAATAATAATGGTGCAGCGTCTGAATAGATCATTTTTTGCTGGTTGTCAGGCGACAAAATGATCCCGCAGAGCAATAAAGAAAAATGGGCCTTTTTAATGATTTTTTTTAATTATCGTGGTCGGGTGCTTTCGTGATGATCGTATTTCCCTTCTTTATCAGGTAATAGGCGATACCAAGGCCGACTACTATGACCCCCATCCCGGCCATTAATCCCCCGTCAGATGTTGCGGGGTCGAGAATTATCACTTTCCTGGCGATTGCAATGACCGCAACAAGGATGACAATCTCCACGTGAATTACATTTTCACGGAGATACGCCTTTAAGGTATCGAGAATTTCTATGCCAATGACGACAAGCAGGAAGAACCCGAATATATTGAGTAATTCTTTATTTTCAAGGCGGTACACCGATGTAAGAAACAGACCCTCATAGAGGATCCATACAAGCTCGGCAATCGAAAAGATGACTACCCCGCCGAGAAGGATAATCAGGGCGATGTACATTATTTTCTCGAATTTCCTGATGTAATCGAGCATGGTAAATTTCCTGATCAATACTATTTCGTTGATCATAAGAGCGTATCGCTTCCTGCATCATTCCCGGCAGGAAAGGGGCACCCTGTGAGAAAGGGTCCCGGGGTTGCCACACGTATAGTACTCCCTGAGTACCCGAACGTTCACAAAAGGTACAGGATATTGCCCGCATGATGATACGTTCCGGAATTGAATTCTGGTGAAATTACAATTAAACCGGGTATTTTCAGGCAAGATAAAAATTACCGTCATGACCGTAGGATATCCGAAAGGGCCAAGAGGTTGCGGTGAAGAAACTCCTGTTCCGGTCCAGATAACCCCCGGTCCGGTCGAGTGATATCCGGTTGAATCCCGAGCAGCGTAACCCTGCTTCCGGTATCCTTTTCAATGTATTCCATTACGACGATAAGAGGCAGGACATGCGAAGAAACCAGGTTGGCCTCGGTACTCTCAGGTTCTATCACCTGGACGCTGCCGGGAGGCACCCCCATATCCGCGGCGTCAAGAAAGATAACATGGTCAGGCTGGTATTCCCGCAGAGTCCCGGTAATGCTCTCCGGAACGGTACCCGCCAGGAAGACCTTTACATTGGCAAGGTGCAATTTTTCAATTTCTTCTGCAGCATACATCCCTAACCTGTCAAAGGGAGACGACATATCACCGACTCCAACAATAGCAATGCATTCAGATTTCATTAGCCTGCGACTTAAAACGGCCTCGAATGGGAGCGGTACGCTGAACCTCATATCACGACAACTTCCCGATCGGTACCTGAATCAGATAGCTCATTTTTCAGGTATATCGCACCAGTCGGGCAGTGACGTTCACAGAGGCCGCAACGGATGCATCTGAAAAGTTTTAACTGAGGTTTTTTCTTACGCATGAGTATTTTATCCTTAAACTCTATCTCCTTCGGACTGTCGACCATCGATATACACTGGACAGAACATACCACCGAACACTTGGAGCACCCTATACATTTTTCATCCCTGATGGCAACCCTGCCACGGAACCTGTCCGGGATCGGGACAGGCTCTTTTGGATAGAGAATGGTAAAGGGCTTCGATAAGAGGTTCCGGAACATTTCTTTCAGGACACTCATGTACTCACCCAGCGGTAATTGATGATGAGCACGATTGCGACCTGCAATAACGATGCACTGGCGATATATTTCCAGCCGATTGTGTTCAGCTGATCGATACGTATGCGGCCTGTCGCAACCTTGATTGAGGACAGGACCAGCAGCAACGCAAGCGTTTTTACAACGAAGATGCAGAAACCTGCGATTATACCAAGCCATGCAGGTGTAACTGCCCATGGCAGGACCGGCCCGCCGAGGAATAGTGCGGTGATCAATGCACACCCTGTCACCAGGGAGACATCTTTTACCAGGTGCATCAGGGCGAGCCTTCTGCCGGTCAACTCAGTCCAGGGGCCCGCAACAATCTCGGTCTCAGCTTCAGGGATATCAAAGGGCGGCCGTTCCAGCTTGGCCTGCAGGCCGATTAATGCTACAATAAATCCAATCGGCTGGAGGATCATGAACCACATGTTCTGCTGTTGCCATAGCATAATTTCAGAAATTGACCATGTTCCTGCCATAAGGGCCGGGGTTAACAGTGCGAGAAAAAACGGGACCTCGTAAATGAACATCTGGGTGATAACACGCACCCCTCCGATTGATGAAAAAATGTTCCGGCTCAGCCAGCCCATAATGAAAAGAACAACCGTCGGGATTGTAAGGAGATAGAGGACAAGGACAAGGTCCCCCTGGAACCCGAACGGGCTGACACCTAGAACCGGCACGTATAGGAAGGCCGTCATAACCGCAGCCAGGGCAACAACAGGGGCTGCATCAAATATCTTCCGGTCAACGCCGTCAACATCAATGACTTCCTTTCCAAGCATCTTTATAAAATCTGCAAATGGCTGGACAATGGGTGGACCGACCCGGTTCTGCATCCGGGCAGTGATTTTACGGTCCAGGGATTCAAAGAACAGGGCGTACATCACCAGGAATATAAACCCGGGGAACAGGAAAACATAGACCAGTCCGGGTAACAGGCCCGTCATGGTGGCCCTTGCTCCTGACAATACGTCTGGCCGCGTTTCCGGAGTTCGTCAAATGTTACGATCCCTGGTTTTCCACCCGGGGTATTGATCAGGGTAATTCTTGATGTACACGAGAGGCACGGGTCTATTGCTGCCACAATCACGGGTATATCGGCCAGGTTCTGGTCGACGAGGCACATCGCAACCGAGGTCCAGTTTGCAAGGGTCGGCGTGCGGATATCGACCCTTTCAACCTTATTCGTGCCGTTTGTACGGATGAAATGCGCGAGCTCTCCCCGCGGGGCTTCGTACCGTGAGAAGATTTCCCCCTCTGGCGCGATTTTCGGCGCGTTGACACGTACCGGGCCTTTGGGAAGGTTTTCAAGGCAATAACGGACGATATTGGCACTTTCGCGGAGTTCCCCGATACGGACACACGTCCGGCCGTATACATCTCCGTTCGTATCGGTCACAACGTTCCAGGGGACCTCTGTATATACAAAGTAAGGGTCGTCTCTTCGGGCATCATAATCCACGCCACTTGCACGTGCTGTCGGTCCTACCGCACCATATTTCAGCACTTCCTCCCGGGTAAGTTTACCGACCCCTTTAAAACGGAGAAGCAGGGTCTGCTGGTCATTCACCATGTCAACATACTGATATATCCGCTCTTCAAGGAACGGCAGGCGTTCCAGTGCGGTACTCACCTGGTGCGGTGTCAGGTCGCAACGGACTCCACCCACTTCATTCATACCATAGTGAACCCTGTTGCCGCTCATCTCTTCGAGAGTGTCCTGTACCAGTTCGCGGTCACGCCATGTCCACATAAAAAGCGTATTAAAACCGATCTCGTGCGCAGCGACACCGAGCCAGAGGAGGTGGCTGTGCATCCGTTCCAGCTCTGCAATAATAGTCCTGATATACTGTGCCCGTGGTGGAATCTCAATCTGCATAATCTCCTCGATACCCTTGGCGAAGGCTGATGAGTGCGAATGGGAACATATCCCGCAGACACGTTCCAGCAGGGGAAGGACGCGGATAAAATCACGTTGCTCAGCGGCCTTTTCAATGCCACGATGATTGTAGGAGAGATCAAGTTCGAGGCGCACAATTTTCTCACCATCAGCAATTACCCTGAAATTAACCGGCTCTTTCAGGGCAGGGTGATGGGGGCCGATGGGCACAATTACTTCTGGCATTGTTAGGTCCTCTCCACTTTTATCCCCCCGTAATAGGTATCGGGGTTTTTTTTCCAGTCTTTTCGAAGAGGGAATTCATCGGCAGGCCAGTCTTCATTCAAAATAATTTTCTTTAAGCCCGGATGTCCCCGGAACATAATCCCAAACAGGTCATGGATCTGCCGCTCGTAGATCCCTGCAGGGGACAGAATTCCGGACATGGATATGACCTCGGGCTGATCACGCGGGATTTCTATCGCGATTGATACCACGGTACGGTGGGGGCCGATTAAGTGGTAGAACAGTTCGAACGTCGTGCCATTGTCTGCCGTACTGATCGTTATCAGCCTGTCACACCCAAGAGATTCCAGAGCTTTTTGAATCGCATTACTGACCCTTTCGGGCGTTGTACGAATCCGTATACGGTTAGAGCGGACTTGTTCTGCAGTCCCGTACTCCTTCATTTTTTCGGCCACATAATCAAGGGTTAATAGAGCGGTCATAACCTTACATCTCTACCTTTCGTTCTATCGGTTTCATCATTTCATCAGACTTGTTCTGTCGCCATTCTTTTCCGCCATGTACCTGGTCTTCCTTCAGGAGATTAAGGCATGTAACGACAGCATTAATAATTTCATCCGGTCGCGGGGGACACCCGGCTGTATACACATCTACAGGAATAACATCCTCCACGCGTTCCATGATATGATAAAGACCATGAAATGCACCCGCCGATGCACCGCACGCACCCATTGCTATCACATATTTGGGTTCCGAGATCTGTTCCCATACCCGGCGAAGCCGGGATGCCTGTTTCAGGGTTACATGCCCGGTTACAATCAGGATATCGGCATGGCGCGGGGACCCCTTTGCCAGGATACCAAAGCGTTCAATATCGAAGCGGGGCATCAGGCACGCAATTACCTCTATATCACATGCATTGCATGCACCACTATTGAACAATGTAATCCATGGCGATTTTATCCGGGCCCAGTTTACAAGGCGCTGGCTTATGCTCTCCGGCAGGGCAGCCATTATATCGTATCACCCCGGCCAGGGTTTATTAAATCATTGATCGGAACACAGTTATGGCATGGCGCCCCAGACAGGATTTCAACCATTATTACTCTCCTCAACAGGATTGAACCGTTATATATCATAGCTTTCACTGTTCCCACCTCAACGCCGTAATGGCCACCGCCACGATACCGAGGTACCCGAGAGTCGCCCACAGTGGAGCTCCTGGTGGTGCAATGGCGATGAATAGTGCTGCCACATGGACGACCGTGAAAAAAAGGGCCACGTAAAAGAACTGGTACCCGGGAAGGAAGGTCTGGGCTTCCATCGCCTCTCCCCCGACGTATGGCATTGTTTTATTTGCCGACCGTTTAAATACCGGTGCAATCGTAAGGGACCAGGCATAAATCAGGTACCCCGTCACGAGAGCGAACCCGAAGATCGTTACCGGCGATGTAACGAGATCCCATGATACCATGGTTACATACCCCTCCAGGTGAACAGCTGGTTTGCTGCATGGGAAATCCAGTCAAACGATTCGGGGAAGAGACCGAGGTATATCGTTATTATTGCAAGACAAACCACGGCGGATACAATGCTGACCGGGATCTTTTTTGTTGTTTCTTCTGTCAGGGGGGGTGTACCGGGTCCTTTACCCCTGAATAACAGTGTTGATAGTACGGGGACATAATATCCGAGGGATATTGCACTGTTCAGCGCGAGTACCAATGCAAGGATAACCCCGCTCATCATTGAAGTGACCATGCCCGCCTCTTCAAGGAGCATTTTACCATTAAACCCACAGGTGAAGGGTACTCCAATCAATCCCATCACAAAAATCAGAAACGCAATTCCGAGGACCGGGTTCCGTGCACCGAGACCCTGCATCTTTGCTACCGTGAAGGACCCGGCATTCCGGGCAAATGCATCTGCAGTTAAGAAAGCACCACTTTTCATGATACTATAGGCAATCGCATAATAAAGGCCGGCGATAAATCCAAGGGGCAGGTTATAGACCAGGCCTATACCAAATCCGAGGAGGATATACCCCATCTGGGCAATACTCGAGTAGGAGAGGATGTACCTGAGGTCCGTCTGGTTGAGGGCGAGGAGATTCCCTGCAGTCATTGTAATCACCGCAAAAAATGTGATAATGATCCCAAGATATCCGGGGACAACAACGCTGACCGGGAGCGCTGAAAGGGAGAGGAAAAGGGCAATTAGTACCCCTGCCTTGGTCGCGCCAACCATAGTGGCCGTGACACCCACAGGAGCCTTTGCATAGGCATCCGGAAGCCAGGTATGCAAGGGGAAAATCCCCAGTTTCACCCCGTACCCGAGAACGAGTAGTATTACAGCCACCAGGATCAGTGCCGGGTTTGCACCTGCTAAAGCCTGTGGTAATTCTGACAGGGTAAGTGTGTGGCCGACCAGGTACAGGATTGCTACACCGAGGAGAGCACTGATGGTCCCTACCACACCCTGGAGCAGGTATTTGATGGCTGCAGGGAGGGCTGACGGATCATCCCTGTACTGGTACGCACAGAGTGCATAAACCGGAATTGCCGAAAGTTCAACCATAACAAAGATCGTGAAGAGATCGGTCGCAAACCCTACCGCGACCGCCCCCGCAATGGCAAAAAGTAACAGCGGGTAATAAAGATGGAGCGGCCCATTTTCATCAAGACTCCCCTGTGATGCCCATGCGGCGACTGCACCGATTCCCGTGATCAGCAGGCCCCCGGTCAGACCAATAAACGAAAGACTAAAGGAGACCGAATGCTCCGAAATCATCGAAAAGAACAGATAGAAAGCCACCAGCAGCCACAGGGCCGTGATCAGGCCTATCCATTTCCGAAGTGCAGAAGGGAGGCCTTTTCCAATGAAATACACCGCAATCCCCCCGACTGCGATGAACAGGGGTACGGTAAACTGGCTATCGACCGGTGTCACAGCCCCACCCCGAGCAGGATAATGACCAGAAACCCTACCAGCACGCTTGTAAAGATTGCAATGTTCCAGTTTATGTCACGACCTTCCCCAGCCTGGGCGTAGGTACCTGCCGTGAAAAGCATGTGGGTAGCGTTGGTTGCATAGTCATATGTTTTCCGGAACAGTCCCTGTAACCCTCCAGCGAACACGGTTACACCACGGCCTGCTGCCACGTAGAGTATGTCGAAATCCTTCAGTTGCGTGTCATGGGGTTCGAGGTATTTTCGCCCGATGGTAAAGAAAAACGCCGCCGCAGCACCCAGAATAAACAAGGTCCCCACCACCCGGAGAGGATCATAGGCAAAGTAGGTCGTCGGGTATGGCAGGATGGCGTACAGTAATGAGGGGAATATTCCAATCAGGATACATAATGCAGCAGCCCCAAGCATGGCTGCCTGCATGAGGAAGGGAGGATCGGTGGCCTTTGTATCACCCGGCCTTAGGAATGCAAAATATCCCAGCTTCAGGAACGATACAAATGTCCCAAAGGACGCGATCTCAAGAAGCACCCAGAGCCATATACTGGTATGTTCTGCGGCCATAAGCACCATACCCTTCGACACAAACCCGTTGAAGAGGGGCACACCTGATATGGAAAATGCCGCAACCCAGAAAGCAAATGCCGTAATGGGCATCTTTTTCTGGAGCCCGCCGATGCGGCTTAACGCATTTTCACCGGTTTTCCAGATGATAACTCCGATGACCATGAAGAGGAGTGCCTTGTAAAGGATGTGGTTGAAGACATGGGCCATACCACCGTCGAATCCCAGTTGCCCGATTTCATTGGCGGTTCCAAGCCAGCCTAAAATCCCCACACCGGCAACCATGAAACCTACCTGGGAGATAATGTGGTACGATAGCAGGCGACGCATGTCATTCTGGAAAACGGCAAAGAACACACCATAAACGGCCATTAATGCACCCATGAAGGCGATAATTTCAGTCCCCGGCTGAACACGCGCAAGAAGGTAGACCGCCGCCTTCGTGGTGAACACGCAAAGGAATACCCCGGCAACAAAATTGGCCCTGGGGTACGAGTCCGGAAGCCAGGTATGGAATGGTATGAAGGCAATATTGACCCCGATACCGAGTACGATCAACACCGACGCCCAGAACTGGTAGGTGACATCCGGTATTGCACCAACCGGACCAATAACAGGGGAGCCACCACCTAACAGCAGCAGGGCTATCCCTGCAGCAAGGAGGGTACCCCCCAGGCCATGGAACAGGAGATACCGGTACCCTGCGCCTGTTGCCTCCCTCCGTTCCTGCCAGATCAGGAATGTCGAGGTGATCGCCATGACCTCCCAGAAGATAAGAAGCGTGATCCAGTCCCCTGCAAAGACGACTCCCATGGCAGCCCCTGCATAGAGGAGGGCATAAAGCTGGAGCCGTGGAGCTGCGATCACTGCCACGTAGAGGATGGCAAGGAATGTAATGATTGCAAAAATCAGCCCGACCATGTAGGAAAGGCTGTCAACCCGGAGAAGGACAAGCGTGTAACTAATGAAGGGGATGTTCCATTGCATCAAACCGGTCGCAGCAGATTGAGAAAAATATCCCCCGGGGAGAAGGATTGCGTTAAAGAGGGCAAGCCCTCCAAGGGTGATAAGACCGATCTGGCGGAGCTTTCCCTTCAGCAATAATACGAGTGGTGCACCCACAAGGAAGATCAGGAATGGCGGGACCGCAGTACCGGCTGAAAAAGTCCCTGAAACCTGGACAGCGGTGTGTGTCACATTTGCCGCTACCTGCTCACACAGTGCAAACGGGCTGAAAGGTGCTACAGTCCAGATCCCAAGGAGCAGTGCTCCGACTGCAGTGACCACTACCGGGACGCGGAGTGTCCAGCGTACCTCTGTTATTTTACCATCGGATGGTCGGAAATAGGCACGGATGATAACAGGCAGGAAATACGCGAGATTCAGCACGCTTGATCCAACAAGGACCAGGAGGATCCACCAGTCAGTGGCAGTCCCAGCTCCAACCCCGAGAGTCAGATACCATTTGGCTATGAACCCTGCCGTCAGTGGCAGGCCTGCCATACTGAGTAGCGCAATGGTAAAGGCCCCAAATTCCCAGGGCATTTTCTTTCCCATCCCGTCAAGCTGTGAAATTTTTGTTTTCCCTGTTTCCACCGCAACCGTTCCTGCAACAAAAAACATGGCCAGTTTGCCGAGTGCATGGGCAGTAAATGCATACGTAGCCCCGATTATTGCTGCAGCCCTTGCCGTTTCTGAAACCCCGGGGATTCCAGTGGGCAGGAGTACGGCGGCGCCAAGCACCATGTAACTGAGCTGACTTACCGTGGAATACGCGAGCCGGAGTTTGAAATCATCCTGGAGAAGGGCGAGGAGAGACCCGACAATAATCGTAATAACCGCAATTACAATTACAACATTCTGGAGCCCCAGCGCGACCATCTGGTCGGGGCCGTAAATGTAGAGTATAAGTCGTAGAAGACCAAAGACCCCGGTATTTACTACGGCGACCGCGTGGAGAAGTCCACTTACGGGGGTAGGGGCAATCATCGCACTTGGGAGCCAGCCGTGGAGGGGAACGAGTGCTGCTTTTACTCCGAACCCTGCCATAAGCAGGATAAATGCAAACCTGGCGAAATCAGGTGCAATAGTGGCAACTGCCGGGTTACCACCTGCTACAAAGTCAAGGGTATTACCCATTGCAAGGAGTGCCATGATGCCGGCAAGGATGGCAACTCCACCGCTTTGTGTGTAAATCAGGTATTTCTTCCCTGCAGCAAGTGCCACCCTCGTTTCATTATGAACAACGAGCGGATAGGCGGCAACAGCCAGTATTTCATAAAAAACAAACAAAACGAAGAGGTTGGAGGCGAAGGCAACTCCCATAACAGACCCGATACAAATTGCGAAACAGGCATAGTACCGGGTCTGGGAATGTTCTTTCAGCCCACGCATGTAGCCGATACTGAATATCGTGGTGATGATCCAGAGGCAGGACGCAATACTTGCAAATAGGAGGCCAAGGGCATCTGCCGTGAATTGAATGTTTAGTCCCGGAAGTACAACGAGGGACTGGGTTGACACAGCTTGTGTAGCAAAGGCAGAAGGGAGAGAAAAGATACACAGGATAAACGTCAGGATTGCCGCCACAAGCGAAGCTGCCTCACGTGCATTTTGCCGGTTATTAAGGAGTATAATTGCAATTGACCCAATAAAAGGGATTAAAACGATAGCAACAATCATCCATGGTTGTACCTCGGTCATTGGTCACCACCACGGATAATCCGGAAAATAATTTCACTATCAAAAGTTTTCCAGGCTCGCTTTAACAGGATCACAAGGGCCAGGGCAACACCGGCAATAACTGCCTCGATGGCAATAAGCGTGAATACCACTGCCTGGGAGACTCCGGTCTCACCACTCATATATCCCCCGAGAATGAAAAGCAGGCAAACCGCTTTACCGAGAAATTCCAACCCCATCACCATTTTAATCAGGTCGTTCCGGGCGATCAGACCTGCAAGTCCAATCGCAAAGAGCCCCGCGGAAACAATGATCACCACGGGCAGCCCGGATAGTGTCATGGTGGCCTCCTCCCCGCGGTATCGGAGCGGACAAGCAGGAGAATTGAGATGACACCGGCAAGGAGGATAAAACCCTGAAATACCGTCTCAACCGTCCGTCCTCCCCAAATCACTGCCCCTGCAGGGATCCCACCGGGTGTTACAGCGGGCCACGGAGTATAATACGGTACCCATAGGGAAACAAAGAGGAGGAAAAAAACAATCCCAAGGACCGATGCAACAATGCTCTTTGCATTCATGCAGGCACCTCTTCCTCCTCCCCGCCCCCAAGAATGAGAGCCACGAGAAACAGCACGGATACAAGTCCCGCACCGACCGTCAGTTCAAGAGCTCCCGCGAAGGGGGATGCAAGGTAAAAAAATAACATCGCGAGACATATACTACAGATTGCATAGGCAGCAATTGCACGAATCAGATTTTTCTGTATGATGGCAATGACCGCCATTACAATTGTTACCAGCCCCAGCGCAGATAGGATAAAAAAATCAGCGTCAGCCATCTGAATTTTCTCCGTTGGTCAACCAGTTGTCATTGGGCGCAGATAAACCGGTAACCAGGCGCTGAGCGGCAAAGAAGGACATTGAATATAGCGCTTCCGATATCGCCTTTGCACGGACGGAACAGGGAGGGTTTATCATCGCAGTCTTTCCGGGTTAACGAAATTAATCCACCAGACGAATAGACATTTCTCTGGAGAGAATTCGATTTTTAGCCTTTTTGTACTACATACAGATGAATTCTATCATTTTCGATTAGTTTCATCATATCACGAAAGACACGATAAATCTTTGGTCAGATAACATTCTGGCTCACAAGCTCCGCAGAAACAGAATAACAGATTGAAAAGAGGATGTATAATTCTTCAATGAACCAGAAAACGGATTATCTGCCTGATTATAATTCGGGTCGACCTCTTCATTAACTGGAGATTCATACGAATAGATACCCTGGCCCAATCAGGAGACTGATAAGCGATGTTATTCATTGAGTATTCTTATGCGCATCAAAAAATCCGGAGTAATCGGCAGTACGTGTTTCAGGAGCGAAAAGTCCATCCTAATCTCGGAAACATTGGAACCCCAGACATTCCGGGATCCTCCGAAATTTGTGGCAACGAGGAATTTCAATCATTTAAAACCAGGATCGTCCAGGGTCCGATGCCAGCGTCCGTGCATCAGTAATCAATGCGGAATACCACCGGGAAAAAAGGTTAACCCTGGATTTCGCCCTTATCGGCAGCTTTCACAGGTTTTACATACGTAATCGTAACGATTTCTACACCACGGGTTACAGTCGGCGCTGTGTATTGGGTGTCCATAAAGAGGCATTTTACAGGGCAGGTATCAACGCATGAATTGCAGACAACACAGCGGAGCCTGTCCATCTGCCAGGTCTTTTCCTCTTTATTCAACAAAATTGCCTGGGCAGGGCATTTCCTCTGGCAGGTACCGCAGGATATGCACCTGCTCTCATCAATGGTCACATGGCCCCTCGTCAGGAGAGTTTTTTTCGCGGGTTCTGCCGGGTACCGGATCGTTGCCGGCCGTGAAAGGACCGTCCTTAATGCCGTTTTTACCATCTCAAAGAATGCCATTGGTCAAATCACCTCTCCGTACAGCTGATGCAGGGATCGATAGACAATACAATAACAGGGACATCTGCAAGTTCACATCCCTGCAACATCTTGACCAGTGGGGGGATGTTCGTCAGAGTCGGGGTCCTGATCCTGGATCGTACAAGGAATTTTGTTCCATTACCCTTGAGATAATGGACCAGCTCCCCTCTCGGTTGCTCGGAGCGGGTAAAATATTCCCCATCCGGGGTCCCTGTGACCTTCACATCTGTAGGCCCGTCAGGGATTTTCCTGACTGCCTGCTGAATGAGGTCGATTGACGTGAAGAGTTCCCTGCACCTCACCACGCAGCGTGCATAGCAGTCACCATCATTTTCAGCGACTGTTTCCAGGTTGAGCTTCCCGTACGCTGCATACCCCGTCTTCCTCATATCGAGCGATACACCGCTTCCACGAGCGGTGGGACCGACAGCACCAAGGGAATACGCATCATCCCTGGATAAGACCCCTACATTTTTCAGTCGGTGCTTGATCGACGCATCCCTGAGGAACACGTTCGTTAATTCCTCAAGCTCCTGTCCGATACTGTCGAGGTCTTTGCTCATCTGACCGAGTTTTTCACCACTGATATCCCTTCTTACACCGCCGATCTTGCAGGAACCCTGGATAACCCTTCCTCCGGTTGTCTGCTCCATTACATCAAGGATCCGTTCCCTTATTCTCCATGCATTCATGAAGAGGTTCTCAAATCCGAATGAGTCAGCAAAGAGGCCCAGCCACAGGAGGTGGGAGTGGAGCCTCGAATACTCGGACCAGATCGTGCGGAGGAAGAGGGCCCGCTCGGGCACCTCAACCTGCATAATCTCTTCGATCCCCTGGCAATAGGTGAGACCGTGGATGAAACTGCAGATCCCGCACGTCCTCTCTGCGACATAGACATATTCAGTAAATTCCCGTTTTTCCACGAGCTTTTCGAAGCCACGGTGGATGTACCCGATAGAGGGGATTGCCTCAACAACCATCTCATCTTCAAGGACCAGGTCGAGATGGATCGGTTCAGGGAGGACGGGGTGTTGTGGCCCGAATGGGATGATGATCTGCTTGGTCATGGTTGTTCTCCTTTGGGAATAGCAGCCCCAAACGGGAACTTTATTGATGTCCTGATGAAATTCCCCTTGAAATCAATATTCATACCCCTGACCTGGATACCAAAAAGATCGTGCATCTCGTTCTCGTAAACGAACGCACCCCAGTACATCCCTGAAATACTTGGTACTTCTGTATCTCCGGTCACCGTAATCCGGAGGTTCCGGAAGACAAAATCCTTGTCAAACGAGTAGTTAATCTCGTAGACCTCCCCGATTTTTGTGCAGCCAATCTGGACGAGCCTGTAGCCTCCTTGTTTATATTGTTCGACCCTGCCAATCAGTTGCCCAACTTCAATAGGCATTGTCAATTGCTCTTCAGTTGTCATACTGCACTCCCGGATTTATCCATCGTTTCATTTCCTTTTTCTTTCATTGCCAGTCTCTTCGTTTCAAGGATACCAAGCGCCGTGACAACCCCGTCAATGATCGACTCAGGCCGGGCTGCACACCCGGTGACAAACACGTCTACAGGTATTACCTTGTCGACACCACCAAGTACATTGTAGCATTCACGGAATATCCCACCGGATGCGGCACAGATACCTATTGCCACGACTACCTTTGGTTCCGGGATCTGCTCGTAAATGTTTTTTACTACTTCCTTGTTCTGTTCATTGACACTTCCTGTGACAAGGAAAATATCCGCATGTTTCGGGTTGCCTGTATTGATAATCCCAAACCGCTCCACGTCATAAACAGGAGTCAGGGCCGCCAGCACTTCTATGTCGCACCCATTACAGGATGACGCATCATAATGAATTACCCAGGGCGATTTTTTCAGGTACGTCATGGCATGATCACTCCTTTTAGATAATACAGCACCCCGAGATTCACGATACCAAGTGTACCGGCAATAAGCCACGCACTTCTGAGGGTCAGCTGCCATTTGACACGGGATATCGTGTTATCTATTAGTATCTCAAGGAAATAAGCGATGATTATAGCGGCAACGGCAATAACAGGGCTGAACCCGAAAAACAGGTAGACAACACCGAGCAGGAATACATACTCATACCAGTGAGCAATTTCAATTTTACCAAGGTTGGAACCTGAGAAATCAGTCGTTACACCCTTGACAATTTCCTGGTGCGCATGGTGCGAAGTGGAGAGGTCAAACGGAGATTTCCGGAGCTTAATCGTCAGGACAATCAGGTACCCGATGAAGACGCCGGGGAGGTATAGGATGATTGGTATCCCTGAATTTACAATTGCACTTACGTTGAAGCTCTGTGTGACCATGTACATCCCGACTGCAGTGAATATGATCATCGGTTCGTAGGCGATGATCTGGATGAGTTCACGTTCCGCACCGATATGACTGTAGGGAGAGTAGGATGCATATGCCCCGAGAACAAGGAAGATATGTGAGAGCGTGAATGCAAAAATCACGAGCAGCATGTCTCCACCGGAGAAAAACAATGCCCCTGCTACTATCATGAAGACCAGGTAACTCAGCACATAAAAATGCTGGGTAACCGTAACCACCATGTTCTCTTTCTCGAAGAGTTTCCCTACGTCATAAAATGGCTGAAGTACTGGTGGTCCGACCCTGCCCTGCATCCTTGCAGTGACCTTCCTGTCGATACCCGCGATAAGTCCTCCTGCAAGAGGGGCAAGCAGGATAAAGAGGACTGCATTTACGAGCGATATCACCGGTTCAGTTATCATAGGACCACCCCCGCAAGAATAATACCCGCAATCAGCAGCAAGCCCCAGCAGAGCAATGTACCGATGTAAAAGACCTTATCCTCGCCAAAATATTTTTCCATGTAATAATTTGAAAGGGATAGTTCACGCATTGTTCCGAAGGTCCCCGAAAATCTCATTTCGCTTTCCATGGTCCTGCCACCCATATACGGGGAGACATGTTTTGATCCGGTCCTGTAGAACAACATGGAGAATGGCATTATCAATAACAGACATATCATCATGATCATAATGGCGAAGTTGGCCTGGGAAAGCCTTGTCGTGACCCCGTAAATATTCATGATAAACGGCTCGATAAGATAGGTGGAAATCAGGGGGAAGGCAAGGCAGACGCCGACAACAAGTCCGGTAAGAATATACAGGACTGCCCATTTTTCTTTTTTCACCGTATCCTCGACAACTTCCTGGTGGCGCATCACAGATATGATCTTCCCCATCCATTTGCTCCAGTAGAATACAGTAAATGAACCACCGAACGCCAGAATCGCAATAAAGATCAGGCCAAACGGTGCGGTAATAAAAGCCTCGATTGCTGCCCATTTGGAGATCACCATACCAAAGGGTGCAAGGAACATGCCCGCCATGCCAATAAACATCATCATGGCGATCTTTGGCATCCGCACGATCAGTCCCCCCATGTCCTCGATATTTTTACTCCCGATCCTGTTTTCTACAGTACCGACACACAAGAACAGGAGGGACTTGGCTATTGCATGGAATATTATCAGCAGTATTGCCACCCACATGAGATTGTAGGTACCAACGCCAGCACACGCCACGATCAGGCCGAGGTTCGCAATTGTAGAATAGGCAAGCACTTTCTTAGCGTTACTCTGCGAGATCGCGATTCCTGAGGCGAGGAGGAATGTTACGGCACCCACCATGGCAATGATGAATCCCTCCGTGGTTAGTGCCAGAACAGGGGCAAACCGGACAATAATATAGACCCCGGCCTTGACCATGGTACTTGAATGTAGCAAGGCTGACACCGGGGTTGGAGCAACCATTGCACCAACAAGCCATGAGGAAAAGGGCATCAGGGCCGCCTTGGTGATCCCGGCAAAACAGATCAAAACAGCCGGTACGATAGCAAGGGCGTACCCGGAGCTGATGAGCGAATCGAGCCCGAACAACTTTCCTGACGGGTCCATAATAGCGATGTAAATCAGAGCTGCAATAAACGCAACACCACCAAGAAGATTCATGGAAAGTGCGAGGAAGGCATTATTGGTCGCTTCGGGGGTCCTGGAATACCCTATCAGGACAAAGGAACATATTGTCGTGATCTCCCAGAAGAAGAAAACCCATATGAGATTATTCGAAAAGACTATGCCAAACATCGCTGAAAGGAAGATAAATAAAATAAAAAAGAACAATTTCCTTCGGTCTTTAATGTCGGCATGGCGATTGTGATAGGTCTCCATATAACCAAGCGCATATACGCAAATCAGGCTCCCGATAATACCGATTATCATTGCCATAATGATGGAGAGCTGGTCAATGAACAGGTTATTTACCGGCTCTATTCCGGGTATCAGGCCCATCTCGAGGAACAAGAGCAACCCGGCCTGCAGCAGTATCAGGGCAACGGTGAAGTACTTTTTAAATGTAATTCCAAGGTACAGGATATAGACCGCCAGGAGTATCTCGATAATAAACATAATTTTACTGGTAGGTTCAAACGGTATATCGAAAAAGACAGTATTCTTATTGAAATAGATGATAAGAAGATAGAGTGACGCAATACCCAGGGCAATTGCTGATATAATTACAATATAATTCCTAATTTTATCCTTTACAAGCAGCATTAAAAGGGCAACTATCACAGGAAATCCTATCAGAAATACAAGGTCATTCATTCATCCATCCTCAGGATCGTTTGAGGTTTATCATTATTAATCATTTTTAATTTAGGAGTTACGCAGAACCCTCTGAAAAAAAATTAGAGCGCATATTTTGGATGTTCTAAATATTCAGAAATAGCCGATTTAACGATCTGCCATTTTGCATCATAGATTGTGATCCTATCAATTTGGTTGGCGACCTGTAAC
>CAIKOD010000099.1 GCA_903828975.1 uncultured Methanomicrobiales archaeon
CACCGCAAGATCGTCAGGATGTGTCATTTCCTCCCATGTCATGTGGACGATTTCATCCCGGGTATAACCAAGTATTGAACAGAGCCGGTCATTGACCTGGAGCCAGCCTTTCTCTGGAGAGGTGATGGCAATGCCATGTAATGGCATATTGAAGTAACTGCGGAAGCGGGCTTCGCTCTCTTGAAGGGCATCCTCCGCTCGCTTACTCTCGGTGATATCGCGGACGGTAGCCTGCAGGAGTTGTGTGCCTCCACTTTCGATCCGGGAAAGGAGTACCGTGACCTGAAAATCAGTCCCATCTGCCCTGCGATGTGTCCACTCAAAAAAGTGGGAACCCTTCTCAAGTGCCAGACGCATCATTTCCTGGGACTTATTTGCTGATAAAACGCCGTCCGGCTGGTACTCAGGAGACAGGGACGCTGGTGTGTGGTCTGTGAATTCCTGCTCGTCCCGGCAGGCGAACAACCTGATGGTAGCAGGGTTAGCAGCAAGGAATCCCCGCTCCGGCGACACTATCATGACTGCATCCCTGCTATCAGTATACAATGAGCGATAACGTTCCTCACTCTCTTTCAGCGCCGCCTCGACCTCTTTGCGCCCTGAAATGTCTTCAAAGAATGTGGCAAAATTGCCTTTGTGGGGGCTGCATGCCGAGATCAGAAAATATTTACCCAGCGGTGGAAAGTAGGTCTCAAATACAGAAGGTTCTCCGGTCAGGGCCACCCGTGCATAGATTTCAAGGTAGGGGGGCTCTGTTACGCCGTATGCTTCCTTACTGGTCTTCCCGATAACAGCATCTCTGGAAATGCCAAGTTGCCTCTCAAATGCAGGATTTGTTTCAGTGATGACATAATCTTCCGGGATACCCTGGTCATTATACGTGAGCTCATGGAGGGCTGCACCTTCATTCATATGTATGAAGAGGGAGTGGAACCTCTCCTCGCTCCCGGCAAGCGCTTCTTCCGCCCGTATCCGGATCATGGACAGGTACGTTATGACACCGGCAACCAGAATGAAGATCAGCACCCTGATAAGAGCCCCCTCAAGAACAACCAGGTCATTCGAGAAGATCCCCATCAGGACAAAATAGCTGCACGCAAGGACCACCGAGAAGATAAAGCCCCGCCTCACGTAATACACGCACGCGAGGATGATCGGGAAATAGAAGAGGTTCTGGAAGATGGTCTGCCAGCCGGAGAGCAGCGAAATGATGCTGATGATAAAGATGACGATGGTCAGGAGGGTAATGAGGACCAGGGGTAGCCATCCCTTCTGCGGGGTTTGAAACGCTAGTGAATTGTTCAACTGTTCACCACACTAATTTTCTTCATTATCCGGGTTCATCCGCCACGAACCCTAGGGCACGACCATCTCGAAATGGGCTCCCTTGCCATGTCACTGGTCTCGCGGATTGTGATGCCTGTGATGGCGAGAATTTTCCGGGAACGGGCCACACCAAGCCCGGTATTCAACCCAAACCCCAGGTCAAAGATCTTCTCCTTCTCGGTGGTAGGGACTCCTTCACCAGGTTCTAAAAATTCATTTCCGGTATTGTACCACATAGCTCTTTTCCTTATCTATCTGCTGTTTCTTCTGGTCATAGACCTGCTGGAACGTATGTTTACCGGATAATTCCTTTAAGAAAATTTCATAGAGTTCAGATGACGTATTCTCCGCCTTTTCGATATACCGGACAATCTGCTCGGAGACCCAGTCTTTCTTAACAGATGGATCTTCCATTAACGATAGCGACCGGATTTCGATCAGGCAGCCAAGGATATCCGAGAAGTGCCCGACCATGTTCTCGATAAGCCGCTTGTTTCCGGTAATCGGTACTATCCCGGTATTTTTTAACCGCTGTTCCGCCGTGTTATCGCGGATGGTAATAAGGATATGCCTGGTTTTTCCTTTCTCTCCAAGGGGTACCAACCTGATCTCAAACATGAGCGTTTGTTTCCCCATTTCAATCATCTCTTCATAGATAGC
>CAIKOD010000100.1 GCA_903828975.1 uncultured Methanomicrobiales archaeon
CACCGCAAGATCGTCAGGATGTGTCATTTCCTCCCATGTCATGTGGACGATTTCATCCCGGGTATAACCAAGTATTGAACAGAGCCGGTCATTGACCTGGAGCCAGCCTTTCTCTGGAGAGGTGATGGCAATGCCATGTAACGGCATGTCGAAGTAGCTGCGGAAGCGGGCTTCGCTCTCATGAAGGGCATCTTCCGCTCGCTTACTCTCGCTGATGTCCCGGACGGTTGCCAGCAATAGCTGCGTACCGCCGCTTTCGAGCCGGGATAGCAGGACTGTAGCGGGGAAATCAGTCCCATCCGCTCTGCGATGCGTCCAATCGAAGAAATGAGAACCATTTTCCAGGGCCAGCCGCATCATTTCCTGGGACTTATTCGTTGATAAAACACCGTCCGGCTGGTACTCAGGAGACAGGGACGCAGGGGTATGGGCTGTAAAGTCCTGCTCGTCCCGGCAGGCGAACAACCTGATGGTAGCAGGGTTGGCAGCAAGGAATCCCCGCTCCGGAGACACTATCATGACTGCATCCCTGCTATCAGTATACAGTGAGCGATAACGTTCCTCGCTCCCGGCAAGTGCATCTTCCGCCCGGATCCGGATCACCGACAAGTACGTGATGACACCGGCGACAAGGATGAAGATCAGCACCCGTATGAGGGCTCCCTCAAGAACAACCAGGTCATTGGAGAAGGTGGCCATCAGGACAAAATAGCTGCACGCAAGGAGAACCGAGAAGATAAAGCCCCGCCTCACGTAATACACGCACGCGAGGATGATCGGGAAATAGAACAGGTTCTGGAAAATAGTCTGCCAGCCGGAAAGGAGCGAAATGACGCTGACGATAAAGATGACGATGGTCAGACCGATAATGAGGACCAGGGGCAGCCATCCCTTCTGCGGGGTTTGAAACGATAGTGAATTGTTCAATGGTCCACCACACTACCTTATACCAGTATCCGGGTTCATCCGCCACTCCCCCTTAGGCACCGTCATCTCGAACCGTGCTCCCTTGCCGGGCTCTCTAAACTCGTTGATCGTGATACCGGTGATCGACAGGATCTCCCGCGAAAGGGTTAAACCAATCCCGGTGTTCTTCACAAACACCACGTCGAAAATCTTCTCCTTCTCCTCGGTAGGGACTCCTTCACCAGGGTGCCGGAATTCATTTCCGGTATTGTACCACATAGCTCTTTTCCTTATCTATCTGCTTTTTCTTCTGGTCATAGACCTGCTGGAACGTATGTTTACCGGATAATTCCTTTAAGAAAATTTCATAAAGTTCAGATGACGTATTCTCCGCCTTTTCGATATACCGGACAATCTGCTCGGAGACCCAGTCTTTCTCAACAGATGGATCTTCCATTAATGAGAGCGACCGGATTTCGATCAGGCAGCCGAGGATATCCGAGAAGTGCCCGACCATGTTCTCGATAATCCGCTTGTTATCGGTAATCGGTACAAACCCTGCATTTTTTAACCGCTGTTCCGCCGTGTTATCGCGGATGGTAATAAGGATATGCCTGGTTTTTCCTTTCTCTCCAAGGGGTACCAACCTGATCTCAAACATGAGCGTTTGTTTCCCCATTTCAATCATCTCTTCATAGATAGC
>CAIKOD010000101.1 GCA_903828975.1 uncultured Methanomicrobiales archaeon
ATTTGTTGGTCAATCGAGAATTATCATCGTGCTTTGAAAGAATTATGTTGCATCGAGGATTGTAAAATCCGAAAAGAAGCAGGTCAAAGAAATCATATCAATTGTTCGATTCGTGCTTTCATCCGGTTACAGGTCGCCAACAAAATTGATAGGATCACAATCTATGATGCAAAATGGCAGATCGTTAAATCGGCTATTTCTGAATATTTAGAACATCCAAAATATGCGCTCTAATTTTTTTTCAGAGGGTTCTGCGTAACTCCTATCTCATAATACGCGTTGCCACCAGGCCTGCTGCAAGAAGAGCAACAAACGCACATCCCGATGCCTTTGTGGGGGCCGGATCTGCGCTACCCGGTGCTCCCGGCGCAGGTGTCCCGCCCAGAGTGAGAGTACCTGAGCGTGAGCCGATGATGTTGCATTCAACATCGACTTTGATCTCCCCGGTGCTCCCTTTCAGCTGGGGAAGATTGTACCGGTACGTGAAAGCCGATTTATCCGGCTGACTGG
The DNA here is from genome assembly GCA_903828975.1 of uncultured Methanomicrobiales archaeon. Taxonomy (GTDB): domain Archaea; phylum Halobacteriota; class Methanomicrobia; order Methanomicrobiales; family Methanospirillaceae; genus CAIKOD01. The sequence goes on from CAIKOD010000101.1 coordinate 511, forward strand.
TATAGGATTTATCGATGAGTACCGTGGTACCCTGCCGTACGTTCACGTGTTTCACATAGTGCGTTGCAGGATCGTCCACCTGGTGCGTTATGGCAACAACAAGATCTCCACTATTGTCCTCATATGACACTGCAACACCTGCAGGAGTATGTGCAAGGGCATACCCGCTCGATGCGCATACCGCTACGATGAATATGGCAAGACCCCGCAATCCCACGATTCCGATGCAGGATAATATTGTGTGCTGATTGTGTTTTTCCGGCATAATAACAACTCATCCACCCCTGGGTATATACCACGGGGCTTTATCTTGATCCTGCACGGGACAGGGTATAAGGTCTTGCACTAGAAAATGCAATGCCAGGTCCTATTGTAATTTGCAGGAGATATCGAGCTGAAAGGAATGAAAGAGTATGAAAATATCCGGGTCAGTGGACTCTTTCTCCATACCGCAGGTGCGCCCCGGGGCAGTTAGTTTCGATGCAGACTGCATTGAAGGATAGAGAGTAAATACAACGCCACAGTCGGGTGAATTCTTTTTCCCTGATATTTTCTGCCATTAAAACCAGGAGGCACCGGTTAAAAAAAACCCTCTGCAAACCCTGTCTGAACATGATGTTGTTGGCCGATTCAAAAACTTCTTATTCGTGAAATGAATCAATCATGTAATGGCAAATACTGAAGGGGTAGTGAAAAGGAAAAGGAAAAACGACGGACATAATTATGGTGTACCACATACCACAGAAAAACGGAAGCAACTCCTGCAAAAACTGGCTGAGGAACATGGGACACCCATATTTGTAATCGATCACGAGATAATCCGCCAGAATTACAAAGAATTTAAAGAAAGGCTGCCCAATATCCAGGTATATTTTGCGGTCAAGGCTAACTCAAACCCGGAAATTGTCAGGACACTGTACGAGATGGGGAGCAGTTTTGATGTTGCATCCATGCCGGAATTCATGATCGTCCATGAAAACATAAAAGACCTGCCCGAAAAAGAACGACAGGACTGGATTTGGGATAAAATCATCTATGCAAATACCATCAAGCCGATAGAGACGCTGAAAGCTCTCGATCAATACAACCCCCTGGTCACTTTTGATAACAGCGAAGAGCTGAAAAAAATCAGATTGCATGCACCCCATGCAGGCCTGGTGTTGCGGATACGGGTCCCGAATACCGGTTCAGTGGTCGAACTCTCCTCCAAGTTCGGGGCTGACCCTGGCGAAGCGGTTGACCTGATCGTCCAGGCATTTGATATGGGCCTCGTGGTGGAAGGGTTAAGTTTCCATGTCGGGAGCCAGTGCACGAATTTTGATAATTATGTCCAGGCCCTGCACCTGTCTGAAAATATTATCAGCGAGACAGAGACACGGACAGGCCAGAAGATCAGGATCCTTGATATCGGCGGGGGCTTCCCGGTGAAGTACCACCCCGAGGTGAAGTCCTTCAAAATTCTCGCAAAACAACTTAATACTGAGATTAAACGGCTGTTCCCGCCTGACATGCAGGTCCTCGCTGAACCGGGGAGGTTCCTGGTGGCTAATACCTGTACCCTCGTCGCCAAGGTGATCGGTAAGGCATTCCGCGATGGAAAACCGTCGTATTATATCAATGACGGTGTCTACCACACCTATTCAGGACAGGTATTTGACCACACTACCTACCCGGTACTGGCTTTTAAGGAAGGTGAGACGCAGATTTCGGCAGTATTCGGACCGACCTGTGATGCTTTTGATACGATTACGCTGAGCGCAGAACTGCCGGAACTTGATATCGGTGACCTTGTCTATTCTGAGAATATAGGGGCCTATTCCCATGCCTCGTCCACCTACTTCAACGGGTTTCCCCCGGCAAAAGTGGTCCATATCAACAGATGATATTTTTTCCAAATTTACATATCGATTTTTGAATTTCGATACTGTGACATTCTTCTCTGTTATCATTTTAATATAATCCCGGATGTATCCACGTTCCCTGGGCTCCGCCCCGCCTCTGTGGCGTCCCCGGCTAGGATAAAGAGTATTTCCTAAATGTTTTGAATTTAATGGGTTTCTAGAGAAAAGCCCGCCCTGGAAATATCTTACTGGGGTGGGGTAGGGAGGGGGTGAAACCCCCTCCTGTCTTCAAATCTGCTTTTTGTGGGTAACTAAATAATTAGCACGGTTAAGAATGATTTGAAAAACAGAGCCCGGAAATCCCGGCTCTCCTTTTCAGTCACCTGAAATAGTCCACGATATTCCGGAACATCTGCATGTTCAGCGACTCATCCGGCGTGGCCATGCCATTCCGTTTCAGCTGTTCTTTCCGCAGCGGCCAGTCGTAGAGGTTAACAAAATCCATCGCCCGTTCAGGATGTGGCATCAAGCCAAGAACCTTGCCATCTGCAGAGGTTATTCCGGCAATATCCTCAACAGAGCCATTGGGATTGTAAGGGTACTCGCCGTTTGCAGGGGACAGGTCCTCCCGGCAGTATGTCAACGCGATCATCTCCTGTTCTTTGAGGCGCCGGAGGGTATCCGGTGAGCAGGAGAAGTTGCCTTCCCCATGGGCAGCCGGGCAGTAAATACGCTCGATACCCTTTGTCCAGAGGTTTTCGGCTGCTGGTTTCAGGGTAACAAAACGACATTCGAGCACACCTTTGCGGTTGGGCATCAGGGCGATATCCCGTGAAAAATGGTGGTCAAACGCCGGGACCAGCCCGAGGTTTGCAATGATCTGGAACCCGTTACAGATCCCGAGTACCAGGTTGTCACCGTCAATGAAATCCTCAACATCCTTCCAGAGGTTGTTCCGGACCCGGTTGGCAAACGCATTTCCGGCCCCGGTATCATCACCATAGGAGAAACCGCCGGGAAAAACCAGCAGGCGGTACTGCCCGAGCTTCGTTCTCCCATCGATAAGGTCATTGATATGGACGATGTCCGACGCCATCCCGGCCCGCAACAACACCTCCTGCGTCTCCATCTCCGAGTTAATTCCGAATCCGCTCATTATCAGAGCTTTTTCCGCTATCAGGTCAGGTTGGGATGAATTGTCCTTTCCCGGGGATGTTGTTAACGGGGAATGTGCAGCGTTCATAGTTCAGTACTCCTTGAACGGTGCCTTGTAGGCATTTTCAAGCTCGCTCACGCGTTCATCAATAAGGAGGTCCATTCCGCTGATCCGCAGGTTGTTACCGGTTACCGTTCCAAGCAGCATCGCATCTTCGCCCAGAATCTGTTCGAATACCTGCCTGTTTTCCGGGGAGATGGTCACGACGAACCGGCCGAGCGACTCGGAGAAGAGGAAATAATCAGGCCGCATACCGGATGGTATCGAAATCTCCATCCCAAGCCGGCCGGCAATGGCAACCATGCCAAGGGCCACCCCGAGCCCTCCCCGGGCAACCGGGCAGGATGAGGCCACGAGTTCGTGCAGGATGGCTTCCGTCAGTCGCTCGTAGCGTTCTTTTACGATTACAGGATCGAGGGCCGGGACAACGTTCCCCACACCTCCGAGATACGCGAAATACTCTGATCCACCCATTTCTTCCTTTGTTGCCCCAATCACGTAGACCAGGTCACCTTCAATCTTCGCATCGATGGACACGGATCGTAACACGTCCTCGTGGATACCGATGGATGAAATAAGGAGGGTAGGTGGGACCGAGACCTTTACGGGGTTATTATCCGCATCATACCCGGAGAAATCGTTGTACATGCTGTCCTTACCCGAGATGAAGGGCGTACCAAATGCGGTCGCAATATCGTAGCACCCTTTTGCAGCACGTTTCAGCTGCCCGAGGCGTTCAGGGTCATCTGACGAGCACCAGCAGAAATTATCGAGAATTGCAATCGCATCAAGTGGTATTCCGAGAGCAATAAGGCCCCGGATCGCGGTATCGATCCCGGCAGCTGCCATGAGGTACGGGTCAATCTCGGAATACGAGGGAAACATTCCCTGGGACAGCCCCACACCTTTTTTTGACCCGGGCACAACTTTGGTGAGCGTCGCCATTGCCTGCACCCGCCCCTTTCCCTGCAAAGGCCCAAGAACATGGCCTCCCTGCACGGTATGATCATACTGGACCGAAATGAATTCCTTTGAGCAGATGTTCTTTCGCTGCAGCATCGCGACCAATGTTGCGTCAAGACGCTGTGGGCAGGGAACGGCCGGTTCGGGATAGGTTTTTTTTGTGAGCCGGGTCTTCAGGTGTTTTTTTGGCAGGCCGTCATGCAGGAATGCAAGCTCGATATCCATCACCACGTCACCATGGAACTCAACTACGCACCTGCCCGAGTCAGAAAATTCGCCGATGACCACTGCCTCGACTTCACGACGCCCCATCAGCTCCATGAACGTATCGATCTTTCCAGGCGGAACGGCAAGAGTCATCCGCTCCTGTGATTCAGAGATCCAAATCTCCCATGGGGCCATTCCAGGGTATTTCAGCGGGACTTTGTCAAGCGATACCCGAGCCCCGTTGCATTCCTTTGCCATCTCGGCAACCGAGCAGGAAATGCCACCTGCCCCGTTATCCGTGATGCTCCGGTAGAGTCCGAGATCCCGGGCTTCCTTCACAATCACATCTGATAACTTCTTCTGGGTGACCGGGTCGCCGATCTGCACCGCAGTCACCGGGCTTCCGGGGTCAAGGGCTTCGGATGAGAAGGTGGCGCCGTGGATCCCATCTTTTCCCACCCGTCCACCGGCAACAACGATCAGGTCACCAGGCTCTGCCTGTTTCTCGTAGAGTTTCCTTCCCGAAAGTTCACGCGGCATAACACCCACTGTACCAGCGAACACAAGGGGTTTCCCCACGTATCGATTATCGAAATACACCCACCCCTGGGAGGTAGGGATGCCAGAGCAGTTGCCCCCGACACCCACCCCGTGGACAACCCCGTCAAGGATCCTCCTCGGGGGGAGGATCGGGTTTGTCCTGTCCCTGCCGCGGAAAAGAGCAGGGTCAGACCCCGGGTCTCCGACACAGTACCCGTACACATTGATGCAGGGCTTCGCCCCGAGCCCGAACCCTATCGTATCACGGTTCACGCCAACAATGCCTGTAAGTGCGCCACCAAACGGGTCGAGGGCCGATGGGGAGTTATGGGTCTCGACCTTATGCGTCACGAGGTAATAGTCATCAAAGATAATGGCCCCGGAGTTGTCGGTAAACACCGTCAGGCAGATATCCTTCTCTCCTTTATCCTTCCGGATTTTGTTGGTAGCCGCCTGGATATAGGTTTTATAAAGCCCGTCCGGGAGATCATCATCCATCGCCGAGGCGAAGATCGTATGTTTGCAGTGCTCACTCCAGGTCTGTGCAAGGGACTCAAGTTCAATATCCTTTGGATTTCGTCCCTTTGTTATGAAATAGTCGCGGATCGCATGCAACTGGTCAAGGTCAAGTGCAAGCGGTCCGCGCCTCTGGTGTGTCACGGGGTCTTCTATCCCCTCTTTCCCGAGTCGGGTGAGTTCCCGATCCTCAAGGATGAGGTCTACTTCACCGGCGGTAGGCAGTTCATGCAACCTGACCAGCGGGACCTCGCGGCCCATGCCTGATGTCCCGTACTCCTTCCGGGTCTTTGAATGGACCCGGTTGACGAGAGGGTTTGCAAGGGTCGATGCAAGTTTCTGTACAAGACCTGGAGATATCCCCCCGTTTATAAAAAAGAGCTGAGATGTATAGACCGAAACACCTTCGACACCCAGGAAAAAGTCCACGATTGTCTGTCGTGCTGTTGTGCCGACGTTATCAGTAACACCTGGCAGGAACCCGACTTCAAGGGCATAATCGAAATCAGCCAGGAAAGGAAGGTCTACTGAAAACTCCTGCACCACCGGATTGATCAGCTGCGAGCCGATCTGGTCTAGCTCGACTGCCGAAAAGTCCCGCATGCCCGTTGTGATGGTATAGACATCAACAAGATGCAACTCGTCGATCGGAAAACCCAGTGACCGTATCCGGTCAGTACGGGTCTTAAGACGGGGGTCCTTTGAAAAGCGGACTTCTATCCGGTGGACACAGGAGGCCATTACGTAACTTAGTGGATCCCAAATTACAAAATAGGTATCGCAAGGGGTGCAATTGTTTATGGAAAACATTAACCACTGCATAAATCCGGATTCCCGGCATTTCACGCATTTTACAGAGGTTTCGATCAGATTCAACCACCCGACCACACCCTTATCCGGTATTCCCCCCAACCAGTCACCTATGGACCCGGTCATATCACAAATCCGGCAGGATCTCGAAAACAGCGCTGAACCCGGCACAAAAAAGAGTTTCCAGAGATTTTTTAAGGAAGATGTGCAGTATTATGGCGTTAAAACGGCGACCGTTGGTAACATTGCCAAAAAATACTGGAAAGAGATAAAACTCAGGGACAAGAAGGAAATTTTCCAGCTTTGCGAGGAACTCTACTCATCGCATATCACCGAGGAAGCGTTCATCGTCTCCAACTGGGTCCCGCACTTAAAAGATCGGTTCGAGCGGGAGGACTTCCTGGTTTTTTCACACTGGATTGATACCTATATCTCAAACTGGGCCATGTGTGACGGTTTCTGCAACCATTCGATGGGCGATTTTATTGAAAAATACCCGGAATTTATCGATGAGCTGAAACCCTGGACGAAGTCAGGGAACCGGTGGGTCCGGCGGGCATCAGCGGTATCGCTGATTATCCCGGCAAAACACGGGAAATTCCTCGAAGACGTAATCGAAATCGCAGGCATGCTCCTTACAGACACCGATGACATGGTGCAGAAAGGTTACGGCTGGCTCCTTAAGGAAGCAAGCCGGAAGAACAGGGAGGAGGTTTTCGCATTTATCATCCGGAACAAAAAAGAGATGCCCCGGACTGCATTGCGGTATGCCATCGAGCTGATGCCGAAAGAGATGAAGACAGATGCGATGATAAAAGACTGGTAAGGCGGTTTCCTGCGGGCTTACCTGAACAGGGCCACGGGCATCTTTCATTTTTTGGCTGGTAAGAAAAACTCTGTGAGACCCTTATGCCGGCCAGCTTTTCATACTCATCTGCCGAAGGCTCATAGCACGCTTTGTTGGAACCCTAAGTGGTTAAAAAAGAAAGAAATTACGTGGACAGGAGGGGTTTCACCCCCTCCCTGTCCCACCCCCAATAAGATATTCTGTGGGCAGGGTTCAACGGGGGAATCCCTTTAAGATTTCAGAGGTTTAGAGTTCATTCCCTATCCTGACCGGGGTCGCCAAAGCGGCGGGCCATGAGCCCCGGGAGCGTGAGTAACTATCGAAACACCCACCTTTCTTGTATCAAAAATACCCAAAGGTCCGATTTAAAAATCATCAGGGTTTTGGTAGTACCCAAACAGGTATGTCACCCTACCTGCAATATACCGGAAGGAGCGAAGGTATGAAGCGTATGATAATCAGCATCAATGAGAACAAGTGCACAGGATGCGGGCAGTGTATCCCTGACTGCCCGGAAGGGGCACTGCAGCTCATTGACGGGAAAGCACGGCTCGTAAGCGACCTTTTCTGCGACGGCCTCGGTGCCTGCATCGGCACCTGCCCGGAAGGGGCGATTTCGGTTATCGAGCGGGAAGCGGGTGCATACGATGAGACAGCCGTGATGGAGACTATTGTCAGGCAGGGTGAACCAGTCATCCGGGCCCACCTCGAACACCTTGCCGGCCATGGGCAGACGGAACTGTATAGCCAGGCGATAGATTACCTGGAGGAACACCGTCTTGCTATACCGGACCATAATTCTGCGGGAGGTCCCCCGAAACCTGCTGAACACCGTCACCCTGATTTTGAAGGATGTCCTGGAGCGGCAGCCCGGAGTATCGCACGGGGTTCCCGTACCGGCCCTCCGCAGCCTTCGGGGACAACCAGCTCGGAGCTGCGGCAATGGCCGGTCCAGCTGAAACTCTTAAACCCGGCAGCCCCGTATTTTGAAAATGCCGACCTGCTGGTCTCAGCTGACTGTGTCCCGTTTGCCTATGCCGGGTTTCACCAGGAAGTCCTCCGGGGAAAAATCCTGATCATATTCTGCCCGAAACTGGATTCAGATTTCGATGGGTATATCACGAAACTCGCAGATATCCTGGCCCTTCACACGATCAAGTCGATCACCGCTGTCCACATGGAGGTCCCATGCTGCAGCGGGGTACGATATGTCGTTGACCAGGCACTGGAGAAATCGGGGAAGACAATCCCGGTGAAAGATTATACCGTAACAATAAGCGGGGAAATGATGTAACTGATTTTTTTTAGTATTTCCATTTTCTTCATTTCGATGAAAAGGGGCATTGTTGAAACACGCATGAACAGGAAGTTCACACTCAAACCATGAAAATGCCCTTTCAAAAATCTCTCCATCTTGGGGTTCGTTCATGCATTTACATGGGAAATCCTATATATTTAAAAAATGAGGGAATACGTTGACAGGAAGGGTTTCACCACCTCACTGCCTCACCCCCAATAAAACCGGGAAACACGATTAAAAAAACCTATTATCCATCATCGCACACCTTGTTGCGCATGTTTAACCCAGGCAAAGACACTGTACCGGATACAGAAGAGAACCGGCAGATCTGCAGGAAGTACTGTACAATATGCGAGAACTACAAGCATCATTCCCTGGACCAATATCAGCCAGGCGAACTCTTCTGCGCACGCGGAACGTCCTCGGCCACGTCAATGAAAGAGATAGGGTGCTTCTGCCCGGCCTGCGAGCTCTTCGCGAAGCACCACATCCGTGGCGGATACTGTTGTGTCAGACGCTAACCTGATTTTTTATCCTTTTACTTATCCCCCGGGCTTAACAGGAACCCGCCCGGAGCCTTTGACTGCCGGGGGACCCTTTGCAACGACATTACCGACCTGGCTGGGAAGACATCGTCGAATGCTGTTGGTAATGAGAGCGTTCTGATCCTGTCGCATTGCCAGATTTCATCATGCAAAAGGTTCCTTACAATAAAAGCACGCACGTCATGGACTTCGAAGATATAACAGGTACCGAGGATTTGGAAACCATCTGTATGGCAGAATTTTGAAAAGCTTGCAGCGTTCATCTTCGAGAAAAATAATTTTGGGGTTACGGTAAACACGGTAAAAACACTGAATAAAAAAAGAAGGCAATATGACGTAATCGCCTGGAAGAATCACCAGACTTTTCTGATAGAATGCAAGAAAAGGGCAGGCAACCGCTACCGGTTATCTGCATTAAAAAGCGCTATTGTACAGCATAAAGAAAGGACCACGTTTTATGAAACCATCACGAACGAGGATGCGATCCCCCTTATCGTCACCCTCATAGAAGAGGAAATACGTGTTTTTGAAGGAGTTCCCATCGTGCCTGTTCACAAGCTCAACTCCTTTATTAACGGATTGGATAACCATGTGAATGGAGAATCTTATTGCATTTTTGAAGAGGAGATACTTTCGCCTGATGATATAGGAGTTACGCAGAACCCTCTGAAAAAAAATTAGAGCGCATATTTTGGATGTTCTAAATATTCAGAAATAGCCGATTTAACGATCTGCCATTTTGCATCATAGATTGTGATCCTATCAATTTGGTTGGCGACCTGTAACC
>CAIKOD010000102.1 GCA_903828975.1 uncultured Methanomicrobiales archaeon
GTTACAGGTCGCCAACCAAATTGATAGGATCACAATCTATGATGCAAAATGGCAGATCGTTAAATCGGCTATTTCTGAATATTTAGAACATCCAAAATATGCGCTCTAATTTTTTTTCAGAGGGTTCTGCGTAACTCCTACCGTACTGGTTGATCACCCTGATAAGGTCGGCAAACCCTTCCAGTTCGAGAGAAAGGACCTCGTTGCGGGTCATCCCCATGCTGGTCTCCGCGTCGGCCGTGAGCGTCTCCGGCCCGCGGACCACTAATCGTTCCACTCCGTCTGCCGAGAGGACGGCCGATGCTTCCCGGTCATGCACGAACGCCCGTCCGGGTATGATGACGGTCTTCTGCAACGTGCTGAGGTCGAGGTTTTTTAAGTCTTCGATGGTAATCAGGCAGGCAATATCTTTTGTTACCGGTATGACGGACGCCCCATGTCCGCACTGGTGAAGGACGTCTCTGATGAAGGGGGCTGCGACGGAACCCGTAATAATACTCGCGTTCCTCGTGATCCTGGGAAGCTTTGCGATGAGGTCAGGTTCGTTCAGGAGTGTAAACGGTGAACCGATTTTTGGGTCCCAGAGGGGTGTCCCACTTATCTTGAGCTGCCTGAAACAGCCTGCAATATCGGTCACCATATCCCGGAACTCTTCCGGTGTATGGACCCGCTGGCCCTTGATCACCGGTTCATTCCCGAGGATCAGTCCGTTTTCACGGGAGTTTGCGAACCGCATCAGGATAATGCCCTTTGCTCCACGGTCCTCGAGCCACTGGCAGGTCTCCATCAGTCGTTCACCGTCGTTGACCCCCGGGAGTACAACCGCAGCGGCGTAGACATCAATCGCCCCGCAGAGCTCATCGAGTATTTTCAACGAGATTTCAGGGGACGGGTCGTGCATGTACCGTTTCCGGAGCGAGGGATTGGTAGAGAATACCGTGAAGGAAAGTTCCGACATGTTGTTATCTATCAGGAATTTTGCAATTTTCGGGGAATCAAACCCCTTCCCGCTCGTGTAACCGATATGGAGCGGGGCCTCCATGCTTGAGAGGAGCTCGATCAATTCCCGGAACCGCGGGTAGCAGCTCGGGTCCCCTCCACCGCTGATGGTGACCCGGCTTACGTCCTCGTTCAGCACATTGAGGCGGGCGAGGGTGTCGTCGGCGACGTCCCGGAAACTTTTAAACCCGGAATAGTGCTCCTGCACGCTCCGTGAACAATAATCACAGCCTTTTTTAAAGGGCAGGCAGTACCGGCACCCGAGCGGGGGGACATCCTTCACCCGCTTGAAGTAGCAGTATTCGCAGAACCCCCGGCAGTCGATCCCCGGGCGTCCGCCGATATCGACGGTCAGCTGTGCCATTTGCTAAGGTAGTCTTCTCCTGACTGCTTAATGTCTTTTGTCAGGGAGCGGACCAAACGAAATTTACAATTTATTATGCGACGGAAATGAGGGACGCAGAAAAAAAAATGCGAACTACCCACTACAAAAAATATATGTAGATCAGATCACAATTACCGCTCTATGGATAAATTTGAACAGATGGCTGAGGCGTGGCAGAAGATGACGCCTGAAGAGCAGGCAGCAGGTCTGGAACTATACAAGCAGAAATGCATTTGTCCAACCTGTCCGACCTACAACGATTGTGCACAAAATGCGAAAGAACGGCTTTTTTGCGCAATCGGAAAAAGTTTCATGTGTATCTCCGAGGAGAAAACCTGTAAATGCCCGACCTGCCCGGTCACACCGGAATATGGCATGAAATACCAGAAGTTCTGCATCCATGGTTCTGAAATGGCCCAGCGGTACGAGAAAACTCTCTGGGGGACCTCACTGAACAGGTAACGCTGCATCTGGCAGATTCATGATAACTGCCGGGCGGTACGTCTACCCGGGTAGCCGGATAGTCAATTGCCCTGCCATTTTTTCAATACCGGACTTGTAATTCCCCTTCATATCTTATTGGATGGGACATCATCTCCTGAATTAGCCTGGTTAAGGGATGATCAGGTTCCCTCTTCTATATTCCTGCCATTAGTGTTGCAGGTTTACCGTATCGAGGTACCGGTTTATCTCAAACATACGCCGTAGTCCCTGTGCATTCATGTACCGTACCATCCGGATGATCGGCCCCTCCCCCCCACGGGCGATCATGTTTGCCAAAGCACCAGGCAACTCCGGCGTAACCGTTCGGGTCCCGCCCTTCGATTTCGTATTAATTATTGAGATGCAGGGCTATTAAGCAGGCCTCCTCCGGGTTTCTCCTCCATTCGAGGACCTTATTGCCCCAGTACATCCTCATGTAGCCCTGCATTTTACCGGTTTTCGGCTTTGTAAAAACCCTTCGGTATTATAAAAAAACACCTATGAGACCTGCGGTCACAGGCCTTACGCATGAAAATCATCAAGCAGAATAAACTCTTTTAGGATTATGGGCAGAGCAGGCTGTCTTCTTTTTAGGACTTGGATCCTGGTAAAAAAACTAACCGAAAAA
>CAIKOD010000103.1 GCA_903828975.1 uncultured Methanomicrobiales archaeon
AGAGATGGCTGATAATTTTGATAGAAAACGATACGGTCAACGTAACAAGGTTGAAACTGTTCTCTCTGTTATTAAACGAAGGTTTGGGGATGAAATTAAAAGCAGACTCTATAGAAGTCAGGTTAAGGAATTAAAGCTTAACTGCATCGTTTACTCGGTTGACAGATTCTTGAAAAAACAGAGGATTTTCATTACTGACTAGGGTTTCTACAGAGCTGAGATAAATAGAAAATTGTCGAGCTGGAATATCAGGTTTATCCGAGCAGCCATTTCGATCGTAAAGGCAACAAGTATTACACCATATTCCTGTAAATATTCTAAAAAGAATTACACCCAGTACCAACTACTCGTTCTCATACTCTTCAAAGACTACCGGAACCAGCATTATCGGGAGTTTATTGAAGATATCGAAGGTATGGAATCAATTCAAAAGGAACTGGAACTTTTAGCCATACCCCATTTTACTACGCTTCAGAAATTCTTTTGTAGGATAAAAACCCTATACCTCCGTTACGCGTTCAGGAAAACCCTGAACCTGTTTTATTCCGAAAATGATTCAATTCCGGTAACGGCAATCGATTCATCTGGGTTTACCAGCGGATTTCCAGTCAATATTACTCAGTCAGAACCGGCAAGATTCGAAAACATTTCCTGAAAATTTCGATCTCCGTTGATACCGATCAACAGGTTATCACCGGGTTCATTGCTTCGAAAAGCCGTGTCAATGATACCAGACACGCACGCAGATTGATCCGACAATGTCACAAAATACGAAAGTCTGATTGTTATGTTATGGATATGGGATACGACTCTGAAGAGATTCATCGTCTGATTCGAGAAGACCTTCATGCTGACTCAATCATTCCGATTCGTTCATGGAATAATGAAGTAATAGGGGGATATTACAGACAGGAAATGGCTCTGAATTTCGATGATGTCAAATACAGAAAGCGCCAACAGGTTGAAAACAGGTTCTCAGTCCTGAAAAGAAAGTTCAGTGGGGATTTAAAATCACGGAAATACTTTATTCAGATTAAGGAAATCACCGGAAAAATGATTGTATGTAACCTTCACAGGTTCTTACAAATTCTCTTCTTTGGGGTTTTCTACAGAGCAAAAATTTGTAATGATTTGAACATTCGTGCCAGAAATCATGACTAAACACAGTTATCTTTTTCAACGGTGCAAGGCAGATTTCCGCTCCATATTATAGCAATACCTGACATTGCAGGAGGGGCAATTCAAGCTTTATTAATACAATACAGGTACTCCAGTCATTAGGGGTGAATGAGAGTCTATGCAAAAAATATCGTCAGTAGGTATTTTCATCTGTGTTATGGTTGCAGTAATCCTTCCGATAGTGGCGGTATCAGGACAGGCAGGAAATACCGCAGGACCTGATTATTATGGCAAGGTTGTTGAGCTCAAGGACACAATTCTGTACATAAGTCCGGTAAAGCCGATGGTGGGCGGAACTATAACGTTTACCCTGCAGGGAACTTTTCCATCCGGGACATGGTTTGATTGGGATTTTGGGGATGGGGGGACCACTCATACTCAGGCAAGCTGGGTGGATTATCTCTACAAAAAAACGGGAATGTACAATGTAACTGTTTCCGTTAATTCAGAACCTGTTGCCTCATGCTCCCTTGACCTCACGTTACAGAAGGGAGACATCCTGGTACATGCAGGTTCGGGGACACTCTCGCAACTCATACCCGGACCATGGTCACATGCAGGTCTCTATATCGGGAATGACACAGTCCTTGAATCCACCAGCGAAGGTGTGCATATAAGTCCACTCTACCCGGTCTGGTCATATCCGAATGATACCTGTGATGGGGTATTCCGGCTGTCAGGCCTTGATGACCAGACGCGGGAACGTATTGTTACATGGGCACTCGCAAAAAACGGGGCACCGTATGATTATCTATCACTAATTCCACCGGGATTTAAACAGGCTGATTGTCAGGATGTAAACCTGAAACCTCTCTGTTATTCTTACTACTGTAGTGAACTGGTCTGGGCCGCATATTACAGGAATGGAAACGATCTCTACCCGAGATACTTCCTGGTACTCCCATCTGCCCTGGTCACTGCCAATTATTATTCTACAGACCTGATAGGCACTCATATTGAAAAAATTCCTGACGGTAGGTCTCAATATACAGGGTATTATTCCCAGGTTCTCGCCGGGAAAAATCCGCCCTATGACCCCACCTCATCCAACGGGAATGCAGATTACGAATTGATCCTGGTAGGAAATAACCCCGGTCCAGGAAATGATGTATCTGAAGGGGAATCAATTAGTAATACGCCCCTTCAGAACCAGGATCAGGCACCAGGAGTCATTGAGATGACGATCACGGATCCGGTCGGGAAGGTGCTGTCAGGTACTATTAGTACAATCCACAATTCATCGGTTGAGAAGATAGATTATGATGCGGACGGATATTACAATGATAAACTGGCTTGTTTATTCAACCCGGTTCAGGGAGAATACACCCTCCGGCTGGCATTACCGGGCCAGATGGGCGGAACTGGCAGGATCTCTCTACTTGTCGGCAGCTGGGATGAGGACCAGTACGCCTGGGTCATCCCCTGGAATAAAGTTCAAACCGGTTCCGTTCCCGAGATTGTCCACTTCAGGATAGATGAACGCGATCAGACCAGGTTCATCACGATCCCCAGCCGGGGGGCCGCTCCCCTCAATGTCTCAGTCATTGCCCTCTCACCTATGGAGAATTTTCACGACTCCTGGGACTTTGGTGACGGGACAATTATTTCAGATAATCAGGCCGTCTCACACCTGTATACCGTTCCAGGGACATACATGGTCCGGGTGACAGTCTGGAACAGTACTGCCACATCATCGGTGAACATTCCGATCATCGTAGACGCGAATCCAGTCCCACTTCAAGCAAATTTTATGGTAGACAGAACTTCGGGTTTTCTTCCCCTCACGGTAACATGCATCGATAAATCCACGGGTAATCCGACCAGGTATAATTACAATTTTGGAGACGGTTTCAACTCGGCAGATAAAAATGCGAGCCATACATACCGGTTCCCTGGTATTTACACAATTACCCTGACTATTATGAAATATAACCCCGGGTCAAATTCCATAATAAGCAGTGTTGAAGCAAAAACGAACGTCATTACGGTGAACCGTGTTCCATCTATACCCCTGGTCGCGAAATTCACTGCATCGCCAACCAACGGAACAGTACCGCTTACCGTCACTTTTACGGACAAGTCGAGTGGGGACCCGACCCGGTATAATTATGATTTCGGGGATGGTGTCAATATGACCGGGCCAAACCCCGTCCATACCTACCGGCATGCAGGAGTCTACAATGTTACCCTGCTGGTCCTTAAAAATGATGCCGTCAATGGTTCAATTGTTAGTAATGCGTCTGTTCAGAAGGGCCTGATCCAGGTCAATTAATTTTTAAAAAAAAGACTGCAGATCAGCACCAACCATGAAACCTGATCGTATTCAGGGGAGGTTGCCGTCCCCCGAACATCCACGCTGCCATTCTTCGCTCATTTCGATCAGGATTAACATAATCCTCTGGACATGAACGGGGTTGATTTTGTGCTCGACAGCATAATCAAACGAGGACTCAAGGACTGCCTTTACCCGTTCCTCGTCATGGACCGGGAGACCCCCGGTGAATTTCACTTTTGCAATTTTTCCGGCTACCGCCTGACGTTTAGCGATCAGCCGGATTATCTCCCGATCAATCCTGTTGATCTCTTCCCTGAGTGACTCGATTGGCATAGTACCTACTTGCAGCAGTTTAAAGGTTTAAATGTGTGCCCCTGGCAGGCATCCGGACCGGGTATCGGTGATCCCCTGCAATCCTGCAGTCCGGGAAACCATACCTGATAGATCCCGGTTATTTTTTGTTCGCATGCAGGAACAAATCGGTGTTATGGGCCATCCGAAGCAAATAAGCCCCGGGAACTACCACCAGTACAGGACAATTTATGCTCGAACTGATAACTCGAAGGGAGCGCTTTGATCTCTTCATTGCGTGGCTTGGGATCACGATTGCGTTCACCCTTGCAATCGTGCTCTCCAGTTTTAATGGGAAAATAGACCCCCTGTTCTTCCTCTACATCTTTGGGATATCCTGCCTGACGGTGGGTATTGGTTTTGTACTGCATGAAATGGCCCACAAGTTTACTGCCATGAAGTACGGCTATTACGCAGAATTCAGGAAAGATAACGTCATGCTCCTGATGTCTGTTGTTTTAGCGGCACTGGTGCACGTCGTATTTGCAGCTCCCGGCGCCACGGTCATTTATGGGGGCGGGCTGTCGAAGGAACAGAATGGAAAGATTTCTGCAGTCGGCCCTGCGACGAACCTCGTGCTCTGCATCCCGTTTGGGATCATGGTGCTTATGACTCCCTTTATCACCGGATGGGGGCCCGTAATCGGCTTCATCGGGATGATGGGACTCCAGATTAATGCAATGATTGCCGCATTCAACCTTCTCCCCATCAGTGTCCTTGATGGTAAGAAAGTACTCGAATGGAACTCGCTCATATTCGTGGTTATGATTGCAGTTTCCTTTGCGGTATTGTTTGTTTCACTTACCATGGTCCCATCTTACATCTGATACATTTTTTCCGGAACAAAAAAATTCCATGTCCTACAGTGCACATGTCTGTTTGGAATAAGTATGCCGTTATTTTTGGGATTTGGATGGGATGAAAAAAACCGGAATTGATAATTAGTATCAAATAGTAAAGTAATATTAAGTTAAAACAGATTTTATTGATTGGAGAAATTGAAACATATGCATATCATGGAAGGCTTTTTGCCGTTGCAATGGGCTGTTTTCTGGTGGCTGATCGCCCTCCCGTGCCTGGTTTACGGCGTGTACCGGTTGAAAAAAGTGATGGATGCCGATCGCGAAGCGCTCCCCCTCCTTGGTGTGACTGGCGGGTTTATTTTTATTCTCTCCTCCTTAAAACTCCCGTCCGTCACCGGTAGTTGTTCCCATCCGACCGGGACCGGTCTCTCTGCGATCTGCTTCGGCCCATGGATAACATCCGTTGTATGCGCGATTGTCCTGCTGTTCCAGGCGCTCTTTCTTGCACACGGCGGACTTTCGGTCCTCGGGGCAAATGTCGTCTCGATGGGGATAGTAGGCCCCCTTGCGGGTTATGCCGTGTACCGGGCCCTCCGTGAAACCCGGGTCAACATGTTTCTCACGGTGTTCCTTGCCTGTGCGCTCGCAGATATGTTCACCTATATCACAACGTCGCTGGAACTGGCACTGGCATACCCGGCTGAAGTTGAAGGTGTCGGCAGTTCTTTCGTCCTATTTATGGGGATCTTCGCTATTACGCAGGTCCCGCTTGCCATCGTCGAAGGTGTTGTTCTCGCACTGGTGTTTAAGTATATTGTCCAGCTCAAACCTGATATTCTTCTCCGGATGAACGTGTTCCCGGAGGAAAAAATTAACGCCGCAAGGGATGATACCTGATGGTATTCAGGTACAGGCTGGAGATTCTCGCAATTGTTGCCGTCCTGACATTCTGTGCCCTGTTCCTCTATACGAGTTCGATGATGGGTAACGCAGAATTTGCGGGTTCTGACACGGTCGGATCGGCAAAAATAGCGGAACTGGCGGGAGTGCCGGTGGATGAAATTCAGCCATTAATACCGCAATGGGTCCCACCTAGTGGAGAGGTTGAATCTGCCCTGTTCGCCCTGCAGGCTGCAATAGGCGGGATAATGGTCGGCCTGGTCTTCGGCTACTGGATCGGCCAGAAAAAAGGAACAAAAAGCACCTGAAATGATGTACTGCCATGTATGAAGAGTTACTGGAGGATATCGCCCAGACGAACGGGTTGCGGGAGGTCAATACCTACCTGAAACTCGTGACCGGGCTCGGGGCAATCCTCCTCTGCCTCCTCTCCACGAGTTTCATCGCGCCACTTTTTATTGCGGTCCTGCTTTCAGGGGCGATCATCCTTCTTGCGCGGGTTGAGGCGAGGACATACGCGGAACTCTTTATCGTGCCCTTCTGGTTTGCAGCCATGAGTGTTCTCGTGATCATCCTCCTGTCCGGGGGGAGCGAGGTATACTGGAGCTGGAACCCGTTTTCATGGCTCTCAATATCCATATCACGTGAAAGCCTCAACGAGGGTATTTTTGTATTCTGCAGGGTCATAGGGGGGATGTCGGCTCTGATTTTTATCGCCCTCACCACCCCGATGACCGACCTCTTTATCGTGATGAGGCGGTGCCGGATCCCTGATGCGGTCCTGGACCTGACGATGATGATCTACCGGACTATCTTTATGATCATGCACCTGCTTGTTCAGACATACCAGGCCCAGGTGATGCGCCTCGGGTACTCCTCGTTCCGTGAATCGATTGTGTCCTTTTCCACTCTGTGTGGTTCGGTATTTATCGCCAGCTGGGATGCAGGGGAAGACCTGGTCCGGGCCATGGACGCACGTTGTTATGCTGGAAAATTTGCCCTGCTCGGGGAAACCGGCCCGGCGAATTGTTATTCACTGGCGGCAGTGGGATTATTTCTCCTGGTATCGTCAGTGATCGTGGTTATTACACGAAATATTGTCATGATATAGGTTTTGTCCCATGAGCAGCATCATTCTTGAAGCAAGGGAGATCCGGTACCGCTACCCGCGGGGGATGGAAGCAGTCCGGGGTATCAGTTTTCATATACGGAAAGGGGAAAAAATAGCCCTTGTAGGACCCAACGGTGCCGGGAAATCCACGCTCATGCTGATGTTAAACGGGATGATACGCCCTGATTCAGGCATCATACTCTTTGACAACGAACCGGTCAGCTATGATAAGGATTCGTTGCGGAAATTACGCAAACGAGTGGGTTTTGTCCTCCAGAACCCGGACCGGCAGATTATTGCACCAACGGTATACCAGGATGTGGCATTCGGGCCTGTTAACCTGGGGTACAGCGAAAGCGAGGTTAAATCGGCAGTCCGGGAGGCGCTCCGGTACGTGGGACTCGAGGGGTTCGAACGCCGCCCTCCCCATCTCCTTTCCGGTGGAGAGAAGAAACGCGTTGCAATTGCAGGGGTGCTTGCGATGGACCCTGATCTTCTCGTATTTGATGAGCCAACCAGCGGTCTTGATCCATCAGGTTCAGAGGACATCATGGAACTCCTTGATGAACTCAATCACCAGGGCAAGACCATTATCATATCAACACACGACATTGAGCTCGCGTACCCGTGGGCCGACCGTGCAATCCTCCTGTTAGAGGGCAGGATTCTCCAGGAGGCCATACCGGATGTGGCATTTGGCAGACCCGAATATGTCAGGCAGGCGCACCTGTCGATGCCGATCCTGCTTGATATTTATTTTGAACTTGAAAAGAGGGGTTATTCACTGCCTGAGAGAAAGCCAAGGACTGTCCTTGACATGCTTCAGGTGATAGATGTGGCGTTTAAGAAAACACCCTGCTGTCATGCGTCTCCCGGAACAATCAGCGTTTTTGATGTCGATTCATCCCTGCATGATTCATTACCCGGGTGGCTCGCGTCGCACCCGGGAGTATCAATAGGCGCAATGGGGACCCGTGCGAAACAGCATGCTGCAGATAATCACATCGTTCTTGATTTTACCTATGGTGTGATTGACAAGTGCATTTTACGAGCGATTATTGGGGAGTCCTCGTTGATCCTGACGAGTACCGGGATGGTCCGGAGGGTAGAACACCGGGCCCTCGAATTTGCTACCGTGAGTGGTATCAGTGTGCCAGTCAGGTTAATGGATTAAATAAAAGGTTTACCGGAGATCTTACCAGATGTCAGAAAAAGCGGGTTACAAAGGCAGGAGGTGGTCTCACCCCCTCCCTACCCTACCTGAGGAAACATAAACTATCGGGCAGGGTTTACCTGGATTTTCAGAGATTTTGGGTTTGTTGAAACCCGGCATATTAAAAAAAAAGAGCAGATATGTAAGACTAGGAGGGGGTTTCACCCCCTCCCTGCCCCACCCCCGATAAGATATTCATTGGCAGGGTTCAATTGGGACATTCAAGGAAATTTCAGAGATTAAAGAGATCATTCCTTATCCCAACCGGTGTCGCCAAAGCGGCGGGCCATGAGCCCCGGGAGCGTGACGAAATTTTGGAATTACCAATCTGCAAAATAGATTTGAGAGGATTTCCCATGAAAATGTCCGAACGAGCCGTAATCTAAAGAGATTTGAAACAGGCATTTTCATGGTTGGGGTGTGAACACCCGTTCATGTGTGTTTCTACAGAGCCGAAATTTAAAAAAAAACGTTTCTGTTCCAGTCGGGGCCGCCAAAGCGGCCTCGGAGAAGCCACGGGAGCGTAAGAAAATTTCAGGGACCCGTTACATATGCAAGGAAGATGTCAGAGGGTGTCAACGAAGCAAACAAACGGTGCGATGCCCGACCATCAGCACTGAAAAGATCCATCTTCCGGTTGTTAATTACTCCCGAGCGATTCAATAACCCTGACTACTTTTTCCCCTTTTGTGAATGCCTCAGTCAGTGCAGTCGGGTGCCCCCGGATCCCCTTATAGGTGTCCATATCATTGGCAATGATATTGTCATAATATTCGATGCCAAGCGTGTTGAAAAATGCCGTGATCGCCGGAAATGCCGCATCAAAAACATTCTCCCACGGGAGACCGGCGGTTGAAATGAATACGCCTTTATGGCGTCGGATTACATCATCCTGGTAAAAACGGGTCTTTAAAATAAATTTCTGTGCCCAGATATACTGGGCCCGGTCGATCAGCCCCTTCAGTTCTGCAGTAATCCCCATGCTGTAGATTGGCGAGGCAACGGCAAGGCTGTCACAGGACATGACCCGTTCAATAATTATCTCGGCGTCGTCCTGGACAATGCATTCCCCGGTCTTATGACAGGCATTGCATCCCCGGCACGGCGTGTAATTCATGGATCGTAAAATAATCTTGTCAGTTTCCGCACCGGCGTGTGCAGCACCGTCGAGAAAACTATCCAGCAGTGTCTCGGTATTTCCGTGCCGGTGCGGGCTGCCCGAGATCCCGATGACTGTAACCGTCATGCACTCTCACTCTGGAGTCCTGCCCCTCAGTTCGGCGATAACCTTTGGGCCGAGCTGTTCCGCATCTGTTTTTGCCGTTGGGTGTGAAAGGATTGCACCTTTTTCATCAACTCCCCTGATGAACAGGTACCGGATATCGCGGTCCCGTACCTCGATCACATGAAAGAGACATTTGACCGACATGATCGCCCCGTCAAAAACATTCTCCCATGTCTGTCCTGCGGTCCCCAGGTAAATGCCCATCCGTTTACCTTTGCGCTCCGGGGGGACGACCGGGAGTTTCAGGACGTATTTTCGTGACCGGAACACCTGTGCACGGTCGATTAAGGATTTTCCCTGTGCAGGGATCCCCATGCAGAAGATAGGTGATGCAAACACGATGATATCTGCCTCGATTATTTTATCATGAACACGGTCCATACCGTCCCTCTGGACACAATAGTTGAGTTTTTCGCAGGCATTGCATCCCCGGCAGGGATTAATATCCGCATCAATGAGTACAATCTTCTCGACGGTCACATCGCTCTCGCGACTTATTGATTCAAGCAGCCAGTCTAGGAGCGTCTCAGAATTCCCGCCCCTCCGCGGGCTCGACGCGAATGCAAGGACCTTTATAGGCATGAATGAGCCTTTGGTGGCGTAGGATAAAAAAAGATTGTTGATGAATTTTTCAGACTGACTTAAAACAGAGGTACCAGTCTTTGCAATCATAACCCTCTGTCGGCCTCTTTGCCATTTCAGCCGCGGTCTTTGGGGGCGGGACTACGACCTTGTCACCAGGCTGCCAGTTTGCAGGTGTTGAAACCTTGTTCTTATCGGTCATCTGGAGTGCTTTGACGAGCCGGATGATCTCCGGGATATACCTCCCGTTCTGCAACGGGTAGTAGATCATCGCCCTCGTGATCCCCTTGTCATCGATAAAGAATACACAACGGACTGTTGCGGTGGTGCTCTGTCCCGCGTGGATCATGCCATAACTCTTTGCAATATTCATCGAAAGGTCTGCGATGATCGGGAACGGGATATCCACCCCCATCTTCTCCTTCACTGCATGCACCCACGCAAGGTGGGCAGATACGCTGTCCACCGAAAGGCCGATTAACTGCGCATTCATTGCCTTGAGCTCGTCATTGACAGCTGCGAATGCCAGGAACTCGGTCGTACAGACCGGCGTGAAATCGGCAGGGTGTGAGAACATGACGACCCACTTCCCTTTCAGGTCAGAAAGTTTAAGCGGGCCCTGCGTGGTCTCGGCAGCAAAGTCAGGTGCCGGTTCGCCGATAACAGGCATCCGGCCTGACCCAATTTCTCCACACATATAGTCTCCTCCTCACTTCTTCATTACTTCATCAAGCTGTGCTTTTCCATAGACATATGCCGGCATGCCGGCAAGCAGGAATGCGACCCTGAGTGCCTCTTCCACTTCTTTTTTTGTCACTCCGAGGCTCTCGGCACCAATCAGCTGCGCATGCACGGCATGCTGGTCACGGAGTGATGCCGCAATTGCAATTGCGATAAGCTTCTTGGTCTTTTTTGTCAGTGCACCGTCGTCCCAGATATGGCCCTCAAGTTTCATCACCATATCAAACATTACGGGGTCTTTGTCAGTCAGTTCCCTGAAGAATTTCGGGACTTTTCCTATTTTCTTTTCAAGTTCATCCATATCTTTTGTCATTTCATTCACCCTTCTATAAGTTTCATAGGCTCACCGCAACAGACGAGTTCTCCCCCGCCTACTGCCTTTACTACCACTACATTGCCACAGATCTCGCACTCGTAGACCTGTCCTTCTTTCGATACATTTACCATCTCTTTAATCCCTCCAGAATGGTCTGATAAGGCAGATTGCCTTTCCGGTCATGAAAAAGATCTGCTGTGGATCTTTTCATTTACCGGTGTTCGTATGTCCTGACAGGCTCGGAATGAAGAAAAAAATTGTATTACTGGTTGCTCTGGCCACGCTTTGGTGGGTTCTTCGCGTCTTCCGGAGTTTTTACATCCGGCCTGATGTGAGTCATCGGTAAACACTGGTACTCTTCACAGGCGCATGCAGGGCACTTGCGGAGGTCCTGTTCACTCTTGTCAAGATCATATTCCTTCCCGCAATCGAGGCATACATATTTCCCAGGGCCGACCTTTGAGCCTGCTTTGTACTGTTTGTTTTCGGTCAAAACTTTCACCTATTTTTGTAATAGGTGCAGGGAATTATTTATTAGTTGTGTTTGTTCTCTTAAATTGGCAGAATTTCATAGAACTACCCGATCTTTGGGGAAAACCGGGCCACACCCGGGTGACACATCAGGGATATCGTACCGTTTGTGGATATGTAGCTATCATGGGAATGAAGATAATCGGCCTTCTTGGCAGTCCCCTTGAAAAAGGGAATACTGCCAAAACTACCTGACCAGCCACTCCGGGAATATTCGACTCTCCATGTCATCAACAGGGTAATAAAAAGGAACATGAAAACCGGCAAATCGACGTGGGCAAAACAAATTGTCTAAATGTATCCTCTCTCTTTCATCGAGAGGTGACCATCTTTTGTCACAATAAGGTGGTCAAGGAGCCGGATGCCGAGGATTGCCCCCGCTTCTGTCAGCTGCCTCGTAACCTCAAGGTCCTGCGGGCTTGGTTCAAGTGTCCCGGACGGGTGGTTATGGACACAGATTATCGATGCAGCCCGGTCCGTTATCGCATCGGCAAAGACCTCTCTCGGGTGGACAAGGCTGTGGTTCAGCAGTCCGACGGTTATGATCCGGTTCCCGATTACCTCCCCGGCGCCGTTCATGGTAATGCAGATAAAATATTCCTGCTTTTTATTTGATATTCCATGGAGCAGGGGCAGTGCGTCTTCCGGACGGGATATTTTATGGGCCGCTACCTCTTCTTTCACCGGGTACCGGCGTGAAAGTTCGAAACATGCAGAAATTTGTGCCGCTTTTGTCGGCCCGACCCCCTGGATCTCTTCCAGTTTTTCATAGGTGAGGTGCTCCCTGCCGGAACTGAGCTCTTTCTCAATATCTCCTGCCACCACCAGCACGTCTCTTCCCGGGATACCCCTGCCGATAATTGCCGCAATTAAGTCCCTGTCAGAGAGCGCCCCGGGACCAAGGCGACGTATCCGTTCCCTTGGCCGGTCATGTTCCGGCAACTGCTTCATCTTTTTCATACCCAAGCTCCATCGTCCTATTGCCCGGTAGTGTCATCAACCGGCCGTTTTGTAAACGAATGGCTCCGCCGGCAGAGATCCAGATATCAGCGTGGTGTGCTGATAATGTAAAAGGGTTCCGGAATACTATCCGATTATTTTTTTACCGTCAACAGTCCCGGTTACAATTCTGTGAAAATGGTATCAACCAAATTGACCCTCCGGAACCAGAACGATGAATACAGTTATTACCAATTTTGTCCCACTAGATGATCATGGCAACAAAAGAGAATGCAATGGAGGCGTTTGCCGGGGAATCACAGGCAAACCGAAAATATTCGGCGTTCGCTGAGAAGGCAAAGGATGAAGGGTTTACCAATGTCGCGAAACTCTTCACCGCGGCATCAGAAGCGGAAGCGATCCATGCAAAGCGGCTCCTGAAAGTGCTCGGGTCAATCGGGAAGACCGAAGACAACTTAAAAGGGTCAGTTGCGGGCGAGACCCACGAGTATACCGAGATGTACCCAGGCTTCGTTAAGGAAGGGGACGCAGAGAAACAGAGTGATGCAGTCCTTGCCTTCACGTATGCAATGAAAGCAGAAGAAGTCCACGCGAACCTTTACAAGGAGGCATTAAAGGCGATCAGTGGAGGTCATGACCTTTCCGGGCAGAAAGTCCTGCTCTGCCCTATTTGTGGGAATATCTTCCGTGGCGAACCACCGGAGAGATGCCCGATCTGCAGTGCATTCAAAAAAGTCTTCAGGGAAATTGAATAGCGAGTACAATAAAACCCAGAATCGTTTTTTTAGAAATCCCTGGCTTTAGGGACCCCCCAATAAAGTACTGGGGTTGTGGGGGGACCCCGGTTATCCACAGGAACGCTGGGTTCAGGTTGTTCCCGGCTGGTACCAGTTAGGAAGAACAAAGTTACCCTGGCTCAGTTCGGCGGGATAGATAATATCCGGCCTGAGTTCCTGGAGAGTTTCATTCCATGTAAGCTGCTCCATGTAGAGGTTGAAGGAAGCCTCACGGGCGTCTCTTGAGAAAGTGATGTTCCCACCCTTCATTGCCTCTATTGTCTGAGGCATGTTTGTTGCCCCAAGGGCATCCCTGATCTTTGCTTTGTCAAGCGAGCCCGCCTGCCCGACTGCATTTGCGACAATTTGTACTCCCTCATAGGTGGTGGCGCCCATCATCCCCGGGAGCCCGCCCCATTTTTTCTGGTAGGAATTCTTGAATGCGACGGCAGCATTGGATGTTGATCCTTTTGGAACCGAATAAGGGCTGAAATGGCTTTCAATGACTGATCCTTCGCCATACCTGCTGAGACTCTTATAATAATCCGGATCATCGTTACACTCGACCACCACGAACAGGGTATTCAACCCCACATCCCGCCTGGCCTGTGTGATCATGGGGCCCTGTTCATTCAGGAAGGCCGCAGAATAAATCACGTCAGGTTGTGCACCTTTTACATTGGTGAGCAATGTCCTAAAATCGGTCTCCCCCATTTTAAACGATTCGTTACTCACAATCCGGACAGGTAGATTCTCCTTCTTGATCGTGTTTTCAACCGCCGTGAGGACGCCTTTGCCGTAAGGACTGTCCTGGTAAATAATTGCGAGCCGCAGGGGCCGGTCTTCATTGAAATTAAACTTCCTGTAAATGGCAGGCCTGAGTAAATTGCTGATGAACATGGTCGTCTGGCCCCCGTAATCATCCGTAGTCGGGCAGAAGTGGTACATGTAGGTCGTATCAATATCCGTTCTCCTCGTGATGGTCGGGCTCGATGCACCGGTTATGACGTAGGGTACCTTGTGTTCGGCAACAACAGACAGGTGTGCCGTTGTCACGGCGCTCGAAAAACCACCGACGAGGGCGTCGACGTTATCAGATGAAATAAGTTTTGTAACGGCTTTCTGTCCACCTTCACGGGTCGATTCATCATCACCGACAATTAGTTTTACAGGGATTTTCTTCCCAAATTCCTGTACATAAACCCCTCCATCGGCATTTATTTCATCGGCAGCAATTTGTGCCGATTGCCACATGTCCTTCCCTGTCGCGCTTGCGGGGCCGGTCAGTGAGGCAACCACCCCGATCTTAACTTCATTTGGCGATGTAGAGGCTTGCTGGGTGCATCCTGAAATGGCAACACCCCCGAGGATAAGCCCCACCGCCAATAATAACAGAATAATCGTGCTGGTTCTCATCAGAATGTCCTCCGGGCTGAAAGATTCCTGCAGGCCATACCATCGGCGAGAGGGGCAGTGTGCCCGAAAGTAATACTGCCGATCCGCCTTTTTGCCTCATTACTTGGGATACGAAAAATTTTACACATGATAAAAACACCATCCGGTAAACTCTCTATAATGCCTATACAGGGGATCCGGCTATAGCCCGGGTCCCCTACCTAAAGAAGAAAAAGGAGGAGCCTGTTACCTGCACAATATCCGTGCCTCTCCTGCATATTGTAACAGACATAAGTTTACCTTAGTAAGGTTTTTGATTCCGGAATACTTAATCCTTGCTATGCTATGACATGGCAGTGCGGGGTTGGATTGTACTATTCTTTTTAAATTAATCCCGGGTCTTCCAGCATCTTTATATCCGGACACGTCTGAAATGCAGGGTATCAATGCCACAGGTAACCGTATATTCCACAAAAAACTGTCCCTACTGCAGGATGGCAAAGGCATTTCTCGAAAAACACTCTATCCCGTATACATCAATCGATGTCGGGGAAGACGAGGAAGCAGCAAAGCACATGATCGGGATCTCCGGCCAGCGTGGTGTCCCCGTCATCACCATTGACGACGAGATAATTGTCGGGTTTGACGCCCAGCGGCTCAACGAGATTTTTGGTACCGGTACCGAAGGTGACATTCTTGATGTAGTCATTATCGGTGCAGGGCCCGCCGGCCTGACCGCTGCCGTGTACTGTGCGAGGAAGCTCCTCACTGCCGTGGTCATCACTGAAAATATCGGGGGCCAGGCCCTTGAAAGCTGGACCATCGAGAATTACATGGGGTACCGGATGATCACCGGCGATGAGCTGATGAAGAAATTTGAGGACCAGGTAAAAGAGCAGAAAATCAGTCTCGAGCTCGACCATGTCCGGGAAATTACCCCCTCTGATGGAATATTCACAATCCACACCGCCACGGATACGAGTTACCTTGCGCGTGCGGTTATCCTTTCACCAGGGAAACAACCGAAAAAACTCGGTGTCGATGGAGAGGAACGTTTTCTCGGCAGGGGCCTGTCGGTCTGTTCAACCTGTGACGGGCCGCTATTTAAAAATAAGGTCGTGGCTGTTGTAGGCGGCGGAAATTCCGCCCTGCAGACCGCGGTGGAAATGAGCAAGATAGCCAGAGAAGTCCACCTGATTGTAAGAAGTACTATCCGGGCTGACGAAGTGTATGTCAAGCTGTTCGAAGTACAAAAAAATATTATCCTCCATTCCAATTCGGTCGTGACCGTACTTCACGGGGATAACCTCCTTAATGCAATAACCATTAAAGACCGGCTCACCAGCGAGGAATCAAAAATTACCCTCGATGGAGTATTTGCTGAGATCGGCTGGTCACCTAACACGGATTTTGTCTCAGACCTGTTGAAGCTCAATGACCAGAAAGAGATCATTATCGATATTAACTGTCACACCAGTGTCCCTGGAATTTTTGCTGCAGGAGATGTAACGAATATCAAGGGCAAACAGATCATCATTGCAGCAGGGGAAGGGGCCAAGGCAGCGCTGGAAGCCTATGAATACCTGGTCCAGCTGTGAAATACTGATAAGCACGGTCAGAGAAACAATTTTTTTTTTATATAATCCCGCCCTCATTGGTGTTTTTATTAATGAAATTCCGTCCTAAAAAAGGGGTGACGATTTGAGCATTATTCATGAACATTTTTTCCCCGTATCCAGTTCCGTACTAAGGTAATACCTGAATAGAGGAACGTAACAATCAACGCGAGAATTACCATGACAAAGAGAATATTGAGGTTGTCCTGGATAATATTGAAATTTCCAACATAATACCCGAGAAACGTCACGATACCACACCACAACACAGCCCCGGCAAAGTTCACGATGATATAATGAATATAATTCATGGATTTCAAACCAGCATAGAATGGGGGGAGGTTCAGTATCGGGATAAAGCGACTGATAATAATGGACAGGGGGCCGAATTTATTGAATAATTCCTCGGCTTTTCCAATATTTTCCTTATCGAAGATATGAGGGCATGTTTTCCGACATGCTGTAAAATTGAATAAACGCCCACTCCAGTAATTCAGGTCGTAACCGAAATACGCAGCTGCAATTGCGGTAATGATTACCCATTCAAGCGATACCTCATGGTTAACTGCCATAACAACAGCGACGAAAAGCAGCGAATTAACCGGGAAAGGCGTTACGATGAATACCGACCCCAGGAAGATGACAATGAAAACAAGGGCATAAAACCATATCCCCTGCTGATATGACGGGTTTAACAGTACCGAAGTGCTATTCATCAATATATTGGAAATATCGGGGAGCACGATAACCCTCTATACATCAGGATCTATTAAGATGTTCGGGCTTTTATTTGGTCAAAATATCTAAACCCTGGAATTCTTTTCTGAAGAAATTAAAATACGACTATTATCCATCTACATCACGGTTTTAATCCTCCTGACTATGATCTGGCTCCATGAAAGGTCTCTTTGTAAAATAACGATTGTTAATTTTAATCTATGTTCATTATTGCCAGTCCGGATAACCCTTTTATTACCCTCAATATCACAATAGGATATATCAGCCCTGGATTTGGAGTGTCGAAGTGAAACAATTACTGTGGTGGTTGATCGCTGGATCAAAAGGAGGCATTAACAGGGCCCGGATAATTCAGGTACTCCATAAACGGCCATATAATGCCAACCAGTTAACCTCTTTGTTCAGCCTTGATTATAAAACGGTCCGCCACCACCTTGATGTTTTGAAAAAGCACCAGATTGTCCGATCAATGGGGGAGGGATACGGGACCATGTATTTTCTCACTGACCAGATGAACACCAGATATGAAGACTTCATGGAGATCTGGAAGCAGGTCGATGTACCAGATGAAATAAGGGAGGAAAAATAGAATGGAGAAAAAAAACCTTGTTGTATTAATTCTTATTTCGGTGATTGTAGTAGTACTTGCCAGCTTAATAATCCCGATTATTTTCAAAACACCACAACCCGGCCCCGTGCAAAACCCTATACAAAACCCCGTACAAAATCCAACTCCAACTCCCCTGCAGCAGGCACGACCCAGCCAGCAACCCCCGACACCGATGGAGAATCTCAAAACGGTAATATCATTCATCAATATCGGCCTGATTATCCCCCTGTTTATTATTTATGCAGGGATATACCGGAAGATGCGAAGCTCGTTTACCCTCGGCCTGATGGCGGTAATTTTCGCCCTGGGTATGTACGCAGTCACTTCCAACCCGCTACTCGTGAGTCTCCTCGGGGGTCGTCCGGACTTTATCGGGGTGTTCCAGATAGTCCCCGACCTTTGCGCAACGGCAGCCCTTGTAATCCTCATCTGGATCAGCCTTGAATAATTTTTAATTTGGGTATGATTTGGGTGTAATCCGGGGCAAATTCTGGCATTTCCTTATCTCTTTTCCTGATTAATCTGCATAATAACCCTGATTTTGGGATAAACCAGAAAAGGAGAATGTCAACAATGAACATATCAAAGAAGATAGGCCTTGTTATCGCCGTGTTCTGTATTATGGCACTGATGGTCGCAGCCGTCAGTGCGGCAGGTACCGCCGGCGCACCTGGTCAGCAACCCCTAGGACCCGGTAAGCAACCGGGAACCGGACAGGGGCAGCAACAGCAGGGAACAAATAACAATGCAAACAATCCTGTTCAGACCCAGGTTGGAACTGGAAACGGCGGTACAAACAAAGGACCGGGACAAGGACAGGGGCCTGTACAGGGGACAGCCGTTAACCAGGTGTATACCATGGAACAGACCCTTTCCGACCAGGGCCAGCAGGCAACGATTGCGTTTGATGCACTTGCGTTCCTCACCGGCCAGGCATGCAGCGACACGTTCCTGCCACCCGGAAAAGTCGCTGATTATGCAGGTTTCCAGTACCTCCGTGATAACGATGTCACGGAAATGGGACATAATACTGATTTTGTCACCCGGGTTTCAGACAATGTACTGTCGGTCCTGAATGACGACCAGCTGGTTCAGTTTATTGCACTGTCAAAAACCGAAGCTCCCCTTTCAAGCCAGCACGGGTACATGCGGTTCCCCCTGACCAAGGCGTTCCGTGCCCAGCTTGAAGGAACGATTCCCACCGGGAGCACCGGCCTTGACAAGGCAGCCGTGATGGCCTACTCGGCGAAATTATATGATGTTGATGCAAGCATCAGCCTGGATCGGGCTAAGACCTATGCCAGCGTGATCCGATCCCTTAACCAGACCCAGCGGGCATACCTTGACAAGATGGCGTCAGGGGGGATGCTCTCGATGCCTGAAGTGGATGCTTCGGAAGTGCTGAAAAACAGCGGCCAGGACAATTCGGTTGCAATGAGGACTTATGCCAGCGAGATGTTTGCATGGTATGGGGGCGATGTCACTTCCGACGTGTACTTCTGCCCTGAGCGGCAGGCGACCTACTTCGGTTCATTCTACATGAAAGACCGCCCGGCAATGGGTAACCCTGACTATTCCATCAGTACTACCCTGACTGGTGATTCCGGGGAGAACTTCCTAAATGCATTAACCGACACCCAGCGGGAGAAAATCACAAGCCTTGTGGACCTCCAGCGTGCTGATCTCAACGAGATCGTTGCAAAGCGGACGGCAATTGCAACCGAACTGCGTACTGCGTTAACCGGGGATACCATTGACGAAAGTCTTGTCCGTTCCCTATCGGCACGGTACGGGGAACTTGATGGTGAGATATCGTACAACTACGCAACACACTTCGCAGATGTGGGAAAGACGACCACAAGCGAACAGAAAAAGCAGATGGTTGCACTGCGGAACCTTGCAAATTTCACCTGTGACGGGGCATACCTGTACTCACAGCCAATTAGTATGCCGCAAAACGTACCGTCTGATTTCCTCTTCGGTGTCGGGCAATACGACAGCGCAAAAATATCTGCATGGTTACAGGGGTTGCAGAAGACGACCGTGGGCCCTGTCCCGCCAACCACGCCAAAGGTAGTACTCACAAAAGTTCCGTTAGTACATCCGACAGTACCAATTCCCGCAACCACACCAAAAGTAGTGGTTACAAAGGCACCATTGGTACGTCCGGCAACACCAACTCCCTCAACCACGCCAAAAGTAGTGGTTACAAAGGCACCATTGGTTCTCCCGACCCCCACACTCCCTTGGTGGTTACAGCGGGGAATATCAACCACAAATCATTTTCTGAATATACAAGCAAACCAAATCGCACAGACACAGGTTTTCTCGCTTATCAGCGATGCTGGTATTGACGGCGGCACAATACCCGTAGAATATACGTGCGATGGATCGGGCTCAACTCCTGCACTTTCCTGGTCGGGTGCACCTGCAGGCACAAAAGAGTTTGCCCTGATGATGACAACCATACCCGTAGATGGTCAGACCAGGTGGAACTGGGTCCTGTACGGTATCCCGGGATCTGTGACAAGCCTTGCTAAGGATAGCTCCGGGATCGGTACCCTAGGGACGGGCAGTCACGGAACGATCAGGACCTACGATCCCCCATGTCCGCAGGGCCCCGGCGAAAAGGTTTACACCTTCACCTTGTATGCACTGTCAGATTCGCCAAATTTGCCTGAAAATCCCGCCCAGGTCACCGGACCTGTGCTAAGCGATTCGATCTCATCCCTGACCCTCGGCAAAGTGTCCCTGAACCTGAACTACGGCCGATCTGAATGAAAGGGGACAGCATGGACGTGAATGAGGTCCATAACTTTTAGCTGGATGACAGATAATGGTAAAAAATGAGGGCGGAAACCCATAAAAGGACTCACGCTATGATCCCAAAAAAATTCCATATCATCCCCGTCCTGGCACTGGTCATCGCACTCATCATCACGGCCGGATGTACGAGCCGGCCGGAAAAAGGGCTTGCGAATGGTCTGGGTGACGAGCAACCCCCGGTTGCCGCATCTGGCCATGCTACCCGCAATATAGTTCCACCGGTCCCTTTAGTTACTGGTACCAGTAATTCCTCGTTTATTATTCCAACACCTCTGCTAGGTCGTCCCACCGACAAATCAGTTAATTTGAATATAGTACCTGTGGAAACCCTCGAGATATTTCTCGAATACCGGGAGAACAACAATACCTCGATCCTCAAAACTCCTGCCGGAATTGCAGAGGCCGGGATACCAAAGAACATCGAAATTTCCGGTCTTGCACCTGATACCGGTTACATCTACAAACTCTGCTATCGCAAACCCGGTGACACTACGGTAAGGTGTAGTCCGGATTACACGTTCCATACACAGAGGGGTCCCGGTTCCTCGTTTGTATTTAATGTCCAGGCAGACTCTCATCTCGATGAACGTGCCAGCGGAGACCTCTATCAGCGTACCCTCTCCAACGAACTTGGTGACAAACCTGATTTCTTAATCGACCTCGGTGACACGTTTATGACTGACAAACTTCCTGTAAAAAATAAGGAGACTTACTTAAACCAATACCTGGAGCAACGCTCTTTTATCGATACAGCAGGCCACTCAGTACCACTTTTCCTGGTAATCGGGAACCATGACGGGGAGGCAGGGTACGCAGTAGACGGCAACGGCAACAATATTGCTGTTCAGTCCCTGCAGTTCCGGAAACAATATTTCCCCAACCCGGAACCTGACGGTTTCTACACTGGTAATTCAGTAAATGATGAGGTTACTGGGATGATGCAAGACTATTATGCATGGGTGTGGGGAGACGCACTCTTCGTTGTGCTAGATCCCTACTGGTATACGACAACAAAGCCCGGGGGAAAAACCGACGGTTGGGGCTGGACTCTTGGCGAGACCCAGTATCATTGGCTGAAACAGACGCTGGAGAACAATCAGGCACCATACAAGTTTGTCTTCGCCCACCAGCTGGTCGGCGGTGACTTACAGGGGAGGGGTGGTACTGAATTTGCGTCCCTGTATGAATGGGGCGGAAATAACCTGGATGGGAGCTATGGATTTGACCAGCACCGCCTTGTCTGGGGAACGCCAATACACCAGATCCTTGTTGACAACAACATCACGGCCTTCTTCCACGGTCACGACCACTTCTTTGGAAAGCAGGAACTCGATGGCGTTACCTATCAGGAAGTCCCTCAGCCTGCGACATTCAGCTCCCCAAAAGACCGTCCCGGTGCGGAATACGGGTATACCAGTGGAGTGCTGCTGGGGAGTCCCGGGCACCTCAGAATAACGGTATCTCCTGAATCGGCCCGTGTTGATTATATCAGGTCGAAACTTCCCGGAGATAATAAAAGTGGTGAACAAAACGGGGCGGTAGTATATTCCTATTCGCTTACCCCTGAAGTGACCACCTGAGGTGAAAAGACCGGATGGATAGAAAAAAAATTGTATTAATCATTCTTATTTCAGTGATTGTTGTAGTTATTGCCAGCTCCATTATTCCCATCTTCGTTAAAATCCCGCGTCCTGACTTGGAACAAAATCCGGTGCGGCCTCCGCAGGCAGACACCATCCCGCAATCAGACCGGCAACCTGCACAACCCCCGCCATCACAGGGATCAGATGAAAACAAGCAGATCAAGACCCTGATATCTTTCATCAATATAGGCCTGATAATCCCCCTGTTTGTCATATATGCAGGGATATACAGGAGGATGCGGAGCTCATTCACTCTCGGCCTTATGGCTGTAATCTTTGCCCTCGGCATGTATGCCGTCACGTCAAACCCCTTAATTGTGAGCATTCTCGGGGGACGAACAGGGGATGTCGGGCTGTTTGAGATTATACCTGATATCTGTGCAACCATAGCACTCGTGGTCCTCGTTCGGATCAGCCTTGAGTAAATATCCAGATTTTCCAAGAAAAATTTCCGTTACTCTGGTATCGGGTCAGGTGGTGTGACTCCACTTACCCTGGCTTCACTCTTGGTGCTCATGATCAGAATTTTTGTCCCTAATCTTTCTGGAATAATACAATCCTGTTGGTATTCGTCCCGGAATTGTTGTTCCCGATGCCCCAGATGTTGGATGTCTTGGTAAATTCCTGCTGGTTTATCAGGATGCATTCACACCGGAACCCAGCTGAAATACCCACAGGGATGACATATTCGTCGAGGCAGACGGTCCCCTTCTTTACTTCCCCCACCTCAAAAGCAACCCAGCCGCCGGGCCGGGTGATCCGGAACAGTTCATGGAACACACCCGTGATCATGGCTACCCAGACATCGAGGGAATGTGTCATCGTGATCTTCTTTCCGATAGCGGTATCGTCGATTGCATTAAACCAGCACCTGAGCCAGTTGTCCTTTGAATACTGGACAATATTGAGAAACGGGGGTGAGGTAACCGTCAGCTGGACAGAATTGTCCCGGATTTCCGGTGTCGAGGCGGCATGACCGGTAAGAAAAATGCCGGAGTCCCCTGCGTTGCGGAGCCTTTCACGCTCGTTAATAGTGAGGTTACGGGTAAGGGTCCTGGTCTTTTTCACAATGATTTCGTGGGTATCCCGGTAAGGTGGTACCTGCTGCCGCTTGATGTTGATCTTTGACTGGGCGTCCGGGGATACTGCCTGGTTTGGGGGGAGGGTGTATACCGAAAAAAAACCACTGGAATGCCCGGTGAGCCGGTTCGTTGCTACCATCCTGATCCATGCATCGATTTCGTCATCTTCCCCCTGGTGCTTGCGTCCCGTGAGGAATTCACGGAGGGCGAGTATCTCCTTCTCGGTTGCGGGATGGTAAAACATTGAAAGGTCAAGTTGGGGTGACTTTTCAAAGTCACGGGGGACCAGCGAAAGGCGGTCGATGACCGCCTCTTTGGCGGGAACAAAAAAACGTGGTCTTGTCAGCAGGGCAGAGAGCGGGTTAATGTCGTTTTGCACAACCATGCGGCCGAGAAGTCCAGCTTCAATAGCTGTTGTCCCTCTCCCGCCAAAGGGGTCATAAACGAGGTCTCTCTCCTCCGAAAACCGTTCAATAAAAAAGGCTGCAAGTTGTGGCTTGAAACAGGCACGGTATGATATTTCATGGATGGATGAGGCCTTTCTCTGTCCTGAAGTCCACAGTTCCGCCGAATACCGCCAGACCACCAAATCCCCAACCTGGACATTGTCAATGGTCACCTGCCCGGGCAGGTAGTGCTGGATTCTGTCGGAATGACCATCAGCCCCAGATATTTCAGGAACCCCCTCAAAACAAGGTAATGTTTCCCGGTCTGGAATCATTTCCTTATTTTTCAATTGATGGGTCATCTTCAATGTTATATTCGTCAGCCCGGTCAAAATATTCTCTGTTGTGCATCCTTTGCCAGGGAGGATCAACCATTAATCCTGCAGGATCATAAAAATAAGAATGCATGAAGTGCTCAGGAAGGTCGTCCACCTCCTCATCGGGCTCAGCATCGCGATAGCAATCCCGCTGGTCGATATGCAACTGGTCCTCATGGCATTTGTACTCGCCATTTTTGCCGGGTTTATCCTTTCTGATGCGATATCAAAGGGCTATAAACTGCCCCTGATATCACGTGTGGTACTGCTGCTCGAAAGAGAGGACGTGATGCCCGGGAAAGGGACGCTGTATTTTGCAATCGGTGTTTTTTTCGTCCTGGTCTTCTTCCCGCTCCAGGTCGTTATCCCGGCAATAATCTGCCTTGCCGTCCTCGACGGTGTGGCCACCCTCGTCGGGATCCACTACGGGCAGCATAAAATATGGAAGTCCAAATCCCTGGAAGGGACACTTGCAGGGATAGGTACCACGATTGTGGCCCTCCTCGTGCTCACACCGCTTTCGATCCCGTTGGCTGCAGCGGCTGCGGTCACGACGGGAGTTGTCGAGCTCCTGTCACCGGTTGATGATAACCTTACGATCCCGTTGAGCGTGTGTATAGTCCTGACCCTGTTATTCCGCTGATTAATAAGGCATTTTCTGAATATGGCGTTGTAATGCCATGATCGGCCCCACTCCGGGCAGGACTAAAAACCCGGACCCTAAAAAAAGTGGCTGTTTCAAGGCTTTTCTTTTTCTTTGTAACCGTTAAGGAGAAGCGTTGCCAGGTGCTGAACCGGCTTATCGGTGTGTCCCGCAATATGGAACTCGCAGAACGGGCAGCAGGTGACCACCATTTCTGCCCCGGTTTTTTTAATCTCCTCTCCCCGGCGTTCACCGAGCGCTGCTGCCTCATCCGGGAACCCCGACCTGACACCACCCCCGGACCCGCAACAGATCGAAGGCATCTCCGTAATATCTGCAACCTTCCGGAGGATAACACGGGGCTGTTCTGTTATACCCTGGCCCCTGGCAAGGTGACAGGGGTCATGGTAGGTAACATTAAGTCCAAGGTGTGCCGGTGACCCGAAACCGGTCTCAGTGAGCAGTTCAGAGAAATCCATGACTTTAAATGGAGTTTCATAATCATGCTTGAGCGTTGAGCCGCATCCGGCGCACATGGTCACAACGGTATCGATGCTGAGTGCTGTGAAAGCCGCAATATTCCGGGCTTTTAAGGTATCGACATATTCAGTCTGGCCGGTCCGGATGAGCGGGGAACCGCAGCAGATCTGGTCCCGGGGAATGATAACCCTGACCCCGTTCCTCCTGAGCACCTCGATTGCGTCCAGCGCAGTCTTTGGAAGCCGCAGGTTATACATGCACCCTACAAAGAACCCGACTGACTTTTTCACAGGGCCGTAGGGTTCCATGACCTCCGTCGTCAACTCGAGGAATGAGGGTGCGGTCCAGGTGACACTCCGTCCGGTCTCCTTAATAAGGGCTGCGACCTCCGCATGGCGCGGGAGTGAGTGGCCCTTGTAATGCGCAAGTTCCCTGAGTTTTTCAATGGCTTTTCCGGGTATCTGTATCTCTTTCGGGCAGACTTTCCAGCATGCCTGGCAGCTAGTACACCGGAAAAGGCCCTCAGTTACTGCTTCAGACTCCCTGTCCTTCGTATCCCGCGGGTCAAGGGTAAGACGCATTTCCTGCCTCATCACCGTAGGTCCCCCAAAGTCTGAAACGGCAAGGGCCGGGCATACCGAAACACAGGCCATGCAGCCGATACAGCTCCGGAGTGGCTTCATCGTCTCAACCAGATCTTTCCCTGGCATTTGTGCGGTTGCTGTCGTTTCCGGGCAGATTACCGGCAATGCCTCAATATAGGGAAGGAGATCAACGGCGAGGTCTTTGATCACAGGGATCTCAAGTGGTTCAACAGAAATTCCGTCCCGGGCCTCCTCCATGCAGGCGAGCACCGGTTCCCCGTTCACCCTGACGGCACAGCTCCCGCACTGCCCCGTCCCACAGCAGTAGCGGTAGGTGAGGGTCGGGTCGCAGTCATCGTGGATCGCATGAAGGGCATGGAGCACCCTTGCACCTTCATGGACCTGGATGGTGTAACTCTCGAAATGCGGTGCATCGTCGTTTTTGGGATCGAACCGTAATACCCGGAGGGTCAGTTGTTTCATCTGCTCACCTTCCCGATCCCCCGGCAACCCCGGGAAATAAAGGTATGTCCAAAGGGTGATGTTTCCATTGTCCAGTCCTGTGCAATGTCTTTCCTGACATGGGCACCCCTCGACTCAGGGCGGAGGAGCGCGGAGTCGACGATAAGTGAGGCAGTAGTAAGCATGTTCCTCACAGTACAGCATTCCACCAGGTTTTCTGCCGTCATGGCACGTAGTTGCAGGGACTGGAGGTGCTGGATCACCGAGCGGGTCTGCTGCAGGGCAGGCAGGGTCCGGAAGATCCCGGCTCCTTCCCACATCGATAGTTTCAGTTGTCTCCATACTGCTGCAGGGTCAGACGTCCCGGTGAAGTATTTCCCGAGCCTGTTCCTCTCGCCCTCCACCTGGGCAGGATCGTGGCTCCTGCCGTGGACTGCCGCTTTACCTGCAGTTTCTCCGGCCCGCTTTCCAAATACCTGTGTTTCCGCGAGTGCATTCCCCCCGAGGCGGTTGGCCCCGTGGACGCCTCCGGAAACTTCCCCGCAGGCAAATAGTCCTTTTAGGGTAGTGGAACAATCAGGCCGGATGCGAAGGCCTCCCATGATATGGTGTGCCGTGGGGGCCACTTCCATCGGCTCCACCCGGATATCAACCCCGAATTTCAGGAACTGCTCGAGCATTACCGGGAGACGGCTCTCGATCTGGGAAGCAGGGAGGTGGGTGACATCGAGATAGACACCCCCGTGCTCCGTGCCCCGCCCGTCCAGTATTTCTGTGGCAATTGAACGGGAGACCACGTCACGGGTGGATAATTCCATCCGCTCAGGGTCATACCTGGTCATGAACCGCTCCCCGAGCTTGTTTTTAAGCAGGCCCCCTTCACCGCGGACAGCTTCGGTCACCAGCCGGCCCCTTGCGTCATAGGGGTACACTGCACCGGTAGGATGGAACTGTATCTGTTCCATGTCGATTACTTCAGCACCGGCCCGGTAACCGAGTGCGTACCCATCCCCGGTACCACTCGAGGAGTTGGTCGAGATATCATACACCCGGGTCCCTCCGCCCGTTGCGATGACCGTGCTGTCCGAACGGAACAGCATGACCTCGCCATTACGGTCAAGCCCCATGGCCCCTGAGACTCGTCCTTCGTATTCAAGGAGCGAAATAATCGAGACTTCCTGGTAGGTCTCCACCTCCGTGTCAGCCATACGCTCGGTGAGGGTGGTCATCATCTCGTGGCCTGTCCGGTCCCCCGCGTAGCAGGTCCTCGGGAACCTCTGGCCCCCGAACGGGCGCTGGGCGACACATGCGCAGTCATCCACGTCGAAGACGGCACCCCAGCGGATGAGATCGGCCATCCTGTCTGGTGCCTCGTCAACCAGTACCCTGACCAGGCCGGGGTCGTTTAAGTACGCTCCACCACGCAGGGTGTCCTCATAATGGCCCTCGCAGGAGTCCAGTTCTTTGAGCACTGCATTATAGCCGCCTTCGGCCATCGTTGTGCACCCTCCCTTGCCAACAATGGTCTTCGAGACAAGCACGGTATCACCGTACTGGTCGGCTTCAATCGCGGCTCGTACGCCTGCTCCACCGCTGCCGATTACGAGGACATGACAATCGACCACTTCATCTGACCGCATCTTATTATTATCTGCATCCTATAATTACATAAATAGCTAGGGAATTGTAAGAGTGGCCAGAATGAGGTTTTTAATGAAATTTGGCGGCACTTCTGTTGCGGATGCCGCAAGCATTTCCCGCGTCACTGGTATCATACGGCAGTATCACGCAAGCGGGAACGAGGTGGCGGTCGTTATATCCGCACAGCGCGGGGTAACGGACCAGCTTATTGCGGTTGCCACGGAGGTCGTGAACAGTCCTGACAGTGTCATGGTCGGGCCTTTTATCGAGTCCCTCCGGGTACGGCATATGAAGGCCCTGGAAGGTTCAGCTAAGGACTACGTAGCTGAAGTTGCCCCGCTCATTGAAGACCGGCTTGAGAAACTGCAAAATATCCTCTATGCTGTCCACAACCTGAGGGATCTCACCCCGAGGTCAAAGGACTATATCATCACCTTTGGCGAACGCCTCAATTCACTGGTGGTAAGTGCCACCTTCCGGCAGCAGGGGATCCCGTCGAGTGTCCTTGACGGGTGCGAGGCAGGGATCCTGACCACGGCCCAGCATGGCGAAGCGATGGCGCTACCGGAAGGGGAGAAAAAGATAAAAAGCTCTATTGTCCCTCTCCTCTCCAGCCAGGTACCGGTAATCATGGGGTTCATGGGATGTACCGGGAACGGTGTCCTGACCACGCTCGGCCGGAGTGGTTCTGATTATTCCGCAGCGATTATCGGTGCCGGGATTGATGCAGACGAGATCTGGATCTGGACTGACGTGGACGGGATCATGACCTCAGACCCGAGAGTGATCAACGATGCCCGTGTCCTCGACTCGGTGTCCTACCTCGAGGTCATGGAGCTCTCGTTCTTCGGGGCAAAAGTGATGCACCCACGTTCGATTGAACCGGCGATGAAGAAGGATATCCTTGTCAGGGTGAAGAACACCTTCAACCCCGACCATCCAGGGACCTGCATTGTCAGGAACGTCCGCGATGACAGCCGCGTTGTCAAGGCAATCACCTATATAGAAAAAGTTGCTGCCATCAATATCAACGGTGCCCAGATGATCGGCAGGCCGGGTGTCGCGAAAGCAATATTTTCAGCCCTGTCCGATAGTGAAGTCAACGTGATGATGATCTCGCAGGGGTCGTCGGAGGCGAATATCTCGCTCATTATTGACGAGGCACAGGCAGCAGCAGCATCAGAATCGCTGGCAGCACTTGCCAAACGGGGGATTGTCCGCGAGGTTACACTCGACCGGGATGTCTGTGCCGTGGCAGTCGTTGGTTCAGGAATGGCAGGAGCGAAAGGGACCGGCGGGCGGATCTTTACGGCCCTCGGCCGGGAGGACATCAATGTACGGATGATCTCACAGGGGTCATCAGAAGTCAATATATCATTTGTTGTGAAGCAGGAGGACGGGCCTCGTGCAGTGCGGGTACTGCATGACGAGTTCAGGCTGTCAGAGGAATGTGATGACTGAGGACGCATACCGGGAAGCGGGGGTTGATATCGACCTTGAAGCAGCGGCAGTAAAATCGCTGATCAGCAATCTCAGCTACCGGCGTCGCGGGCAGAACCGGATGCTTGGCAGTGTTGGCCATTATGCCGGCCTGATCGATTTTGGGGAAAAAGTCCTCGCTCTTACCGTGGATGGCGTAGGGACCAAGATGCTTGTTGCCGACCACATGCACGACTGGAGCACGGTCGGTATCGACTGCATCGCAATGAACGTGAACGACCTCTACGTGATGAACCTCGAACCCATAGCTTTTGTCGATTACGTTGCAACCGACCGGCTCGATACCGGAAAAATGGCACAGATCGGTACCGGGCTGAACGAAGGGGCAAAGCTGGCAAACATCGATATTGTGGGCGGCGAGACTGCGACGCTCCGTGGCCTTGTGAATGGCCTTGACCTCGCCGGTACGTGTCTTGGGATCCAGGACAAGAACAAAGTTGTGAACGGTGAAACAATACAGCCCGGTGACCTGATCGTCGGGGTCCCTTCAAGTGGTGTCCATAGCAATGGTCTCACCCTCGCCCGGAAAGTCGCAGAAGAGCATGGCGGTTACGAGGCAAA
This sequence comes from uncultured Methanomicrobiales archaeon, assembly GCA_903828975.1. Taxonomy (GTDB): domain Archaea; phylum Halobacteriota; class Methanomicrobia; order Methanomicrobiales; family Methanospirillaceae; genus CAIKOD01. The sequence goes on from CAIKOD010000103.1 coordinate 29,568, forward strand.
GCTTGGGAATGGCAGGACTCTCGGTGCTGAACTCCTTACTCCTACGAGAATCTACCACGAGAGCCTGGATGTGAACCGCAAGGTGGCGGTACATGGGATGTGCCATATAACGGGTGGGGGACTGCTCAATTTCACCCGCCTTTCCCGGTATGGATTTAATTTCAATGACCCGCTGCCCCCGCAGGAGATATTCCGCTGGATACAGGAGAGTGGGAAGATACAGGATTCTGTAATGTACCGGACCTTTAACATGGGAATGGGCTATGCCTACATTGTTGCTTCGGCCAGTGCAGGGGAGGTCATCCGCGAGTTACCGGGTGCGAAGGTAGTGGGAGAGGTAACCAAACAACCGGGTGTCCTGTTGCATGGTAAGCATGTGACGTGAACGCCTGACCTGATATGGAGAGTGAATTTCCTCCACCCTTCGCCCCGGTTTCATCAATTTTTTCGAAAAAGAGTCGGTTAAAAGCGCCGGACTATCTAAAAAGGGACTTTCCAATAGAATGTTCTGGTGGACTTTCAGAACCGCAGTCCTCTTCTCCCTCATCCCCTTCTTCCGGATAAGGAAGTTTTTTGGTTTTCTCAGAAATAATAGCACTGTTTCCGGAAGGGTCATCGATAATGAGAGTCACCGGGCGCTCCCCTCTCTTAACCGCCGCTACATCTTCGAGGAATTTTTTTGCATTTTCCCGTTCTGTTTCATCCCCATGGGCGATTACACCCTCCACAGCCTCTGTGACCCGGTTAAGGACACCTTCAATATTGGAGACGAACCCCTCGCAGGCCGGACCGGGATCGATCCTGACCCCGAGTTCCGGTATCATGACAATCCCCTCCATGCTCCGTACAACCCGGACATCTATATCGTCAGGAGTCGCAATACGGAACTCCTGCCGCCCTGGCGCCTGGGTGGTCAGCACCTGGGTATCGACATACCGGTAGCCGCACTTGGTACAAAGGGCACGGATAATAATAATATCAGAGAAATAAGGGATATTATCCGTCTGGTACAGGTACTCGATCTCAGCATTACATACCGGGCATGGACCGGGGACAATGGTCAGCACTAGACGGCTCCGATCTTGTCACGCGAGATCCTGACGCCCCCGGGTGCCAGGACAACGTAACGCTGGTCGCCAAGGCCGATAATGTCCCCGTTTACATCCTTTGTGACTTCTTTTAAGTCCCTGAGCACCCGCTCGTACATGATCTTGTCCATCTTTAACCTGCTGATATCGACGATCACGATATTACCATTATAGATTTCATCCTTGACTTTAGGGCTGTCCTTGATATCGGAAATAGTTGCTATTTTTATAAGTAGTACCGGGGCATCCTCAGTGCCTTCATAGTCCTCGAGATTGAGTTCCATGTAATCGCCTTCATCGGCCGGGGTGCTGGACTTCCCAAGAAGAGAATCGAATATTTTTCCCATAAAAAAATGGTATATTGAATTTTATTTAATAGTATCTATTCAGAAAAACGGCGGATTTTTCTTTTTGGTTGTAATGTCCGGATTTCTGTTGAGAATGAACTGTAACAGAATAGTAAAAAATGGAGTAATCCTGGTCAGTATTCAAGTGCCCATATTTCGTCCCCGACATGGTGGATGTTCCTGCACATCTTTCCGGTTGTTTTCCCGCGTAACTCACCGGCATCAAAAAGGGGTATGCAGATCGCGATCGGCTTCCCGTGCCGCTCCTCCACCACCTGGGCAGGGGAACCTGCTTTTATGTCATCGGAAACCGAAACGATCCCGGGGCGCATAACATCCGCACCGTTCACGACATAAGAGACCGCGCCGGAATCGACCACGATACGCCGTTGCAGGAAGGGTTGCTCGAGGAGCCCTCTCAGCGTGGGAAAAATTACCCCGTCCAGGTCCATGAGGAGCGGTTTCTTGTCGACCATATAGAGCTTGAGCGAGGAGCTCGTCTCGACTATCTCAAGCTGGTCACAATAGAACCGGGACTCTGCCTCGCCAATCTCCGATTGTAATCGTGAATAGATGACAGATACCTGGGACTTTCTCAGGGTATGTCTTTTTTTCAGCTGGATCTTTGACATGTTCGTCCCGGCTTATTGGTATGTTGCCAGGTGAAAGAAAATGTATCTCTCTCATCCCTCGTATTTTTTGGTTACATGAATCAAAGATTTACTATAGAGGCATGGTGGATCCCTGTCTGTCAGGGGGAATCCCCGGGTATCTGTTTTTCGTGACAGAGGTGATGGAAATGATCATGGACGTTATATTTAAGTATCCTCCTCACTCACATATATTACTCCAAAGCTATGTAAACAGGGTAATTGTATGACTAAAAGGCCGTTGGATATTTTGGACCTGGTGCTGAATCGTCAGCCTGTTATCGTATCTCTCAAAGGGGGAAGGGAACTTCGAGGAATCCTTCAGGGGTATGACGTGCACATGAACCTTGTGCTTGAAAAAGCCACAGATGTGGAGAACGATGTATCGAAAAATGTCGGGACCCTCATTGTACGTGGAGACAATGTGATCTATATATCACCCTCAGTTGAACAATAAGTGGAACATTTTTCCAGGTGAAATGCTATGTCAAAGGGAACTCCCTCAATGGGAAAGCGGAACAAGAAGACCCACATTGCGTGCAGGCGCTGCGGCAGTATATCCTATCACTGCCGGCACAAGTCCTGCGCTGCGTGCGGTTTCGGTAAAAGCAGCAGAATGCGCAGTGTAAGATGGCTGGATAAGCGACCAAAAGTGCCTACTCATTAGAGAGTTCTGACATGTGCGGTATCGTTGGCATCGTGGATGCTGGCGGTGTATCTCTTTCTTTATACTACGCCCTGTACGCACTCCAGCACCGTGGGCAGGAGAGTGCAGGGATCGCAACCTTCGATGACGAAGGCCGCCTTTATAAACATAAGGCGTCCGGGCTTGTCGCCGACGTGTTCAATACGACCATCCTTTCAACCCTGAAGGGAAAGGTGGGCCTTGGGCATGTCCGGTACCCGACAACCGGTGCAAACCGTCCGGAAAATATACAACCTTTTAATTTCCATTTCCAGAACCACGAAATCTCGATTGCCCATAACGGGAACCTGGTAAATACTGCTGAACTGCGGGACTCCTATGAACAGCGCGGCCAGATTTTTTCCACGACAACTGACACCGAGATCATTGCGAAGCTCATCACCGAGGAGATCAGGGGGTCAGGGGGAGTGGAGGACGCGGTGCTCCACTGCATGCGGACACTCAGGGGGTCCTACTCGGTTATTCTCATGGTGGACGGAGTCCTGTACGGGTTCCGTGACCCGCTGGGCATCAAACCTCTCTGTGTCGGGAGGCTGAAAGAGGGATATATCATTGCTTCAGAGAGCGTTGGAGTCGATGCCCTCAACGGGATGTTTATCCGGGACGTGAAACCCGGGGAACTGGTCAGGATCGACGGGCAGGGGATGAGATGTACCCAGATAGCCGTGGCCAGCCGGCACGCCCATTGCATTTTTGAATATGTATATTTTTCACGGGCCGATTCGGTCATAGACGGGGCACTGGTATATGATGTACGCAGGAACATCGGGGCGAAATTATTCGAGGAGGACCCGATCATAGCTGACAGTGTTGGTGCTGTTCCGGACTCGGGCACATCCTATGCGATCGGGTATGCCCAGCGCTCTCACATTCCGTTTGTAGAAAGCCTTATGAAAAACCGTTATATGGGCAGGACATTTATCATGCCCTCCCAAAAACAACGGGAAAATGCGGTCAGGATGAAATTAAACCCGATCAGGGAGCACCTCCGGAACAAATCGGTGGTTCTCGTGGATGACAGTATAGTCCGGGGGACAACCTCACGCCGAATTATCGAGATGATGCGGGACTCGGGGGCAAAAGAGATCCACATGCGGATTGGGTCTCCCGCTATTCGTGCACCCTGCTATCTCGGGGTTGACATGCCAACCCGGGGTGAACTGATTGCCAGTAACAAGGCCGAGGAGGAAGTGAGACACAGTATTACGGCTGACTCCCTTCACCACATCTCCATCGAGGCACTTGTGGCCGCAATCGGGGAGGAAAAGGGTCACCTGTGCATGGGGTGCCTGACTGGGTGCTACCCGGTCCCAATCGAAGGTGAACAATCTCATGAAACCGTGGTTGATTTTGTAGAAGGCACCTACCAGTCGAGGCTTGAGTCATTCGGGGGAGAGGGTTCATAACCCACAAAAGGTCCCATTTTGTAGCTATCTTCATAGTTCAGCCTTGAAAAATCTGCAGTCCGGGATACAATGATACTGCACAAGGAATACAACGTACCCGTCCTTTGGAAAGGAAACAGACCTGCTACGGGTCATAAGCATACATATGCATGAAAATGGCGGAGACGTTTTCAATAACAAACAGGAAGTGGGAATTTCATGGAACATATCAGGGACGCATTTGACACGGTTGCACAGGAGTACGATGCCCAGCGTGTACACATTATACCCGATCTCCACCAGTATTATGGTGCAGCGGTATGGGCGGCAATTGCACAGGATAATAAACCCGCCATTCTCGATATCGGTGCGGGTACGGGCCTTATGAGCGCACTGGTCCTTGAAAAATTCCCCGGCGCCTCCCTCACCCTGCTGGACATTTCTGAGAACATGCTGGCAGTGGCACGTCTACGGTTCTCTCACCGGGACACTATCCGGTACGTGGTCAGCGATTATAGCAGATCCCCGCTTGGCGGACCATACGACCTGGTATTTTCTGCCTTATCGATTCACCATCTTACCAGCGATGACAAACGCCAGCTGTTCCATAGGATTTTCACGGCCTTAAAACCGGGCGGGATGTTCATCAATGCTGACCAGGCAGACGGGGAGACGCCCCTGTTCCAGCAGATGTACCTGGATTACTGGAATGATTTTGTTGCAAACGGCCCCCTCAGCGAGAAGGAACATATCGAGATAATCAGGCGGAGAGATACTCTGGACCGTAACGAAAAACTCTCATCTCAGCTCTGCTGGCTGCAGGAGTGCGGGTTTTCCGATGTCGATGTTGTGTACAAAAACCGGACGTTTATCGTGACAGTGGCAAGGAAAGGATGAGCCGGACCCGGACTCTTTGGAATTGTCAAAACATTCCTGTAGCAATTGATGCCCCGGATCAGATGAATCAGAAATGGTAGGGGATTGGGGATACCCCTTTCCGGTTTTGGGATTATCTCATTCCCATGTGAACCGGGGAATGCCAATTACCGTATTGCATACGCTATACACTCTGTCTCTGGTCCTGTTGTAAAATACCAGGCTGATAATCGTCTTTTTTCAGGCATATCAGCTTCTATAAAAAAATTGTGTAAAAGAAACAGTAGCGAGGGATGGATTTGAACCATCGGTCTACGGGTTATGAGCCCGTCGGGATATCCTGACTACCCTACCTCGCTGCTCTGGAGGTTATTATATACCCTCTCTGCGCTCTTATAGTTTACTCACATCCCTTTTCCTGATGGGGGCCGGCATGGAGGAGGGATTAATAATTCGGGCGGACTATACCGGAGATATGGATGATGAACTCGGGAAGATCAGGCAGAAGAAACTGATTGAAATGCAGGAGCGGATAAAAACGCAATCCGAAGGGAAAGTCCTGCCTCTTGACCAGGGCAATTTCACTGCACTATTGCACGCGCATCCGGCACTTGTGGTGGATTTCTGGGCAGAGTGGTGTGGTCCCTGTCGCATTGTAGGCCCGGTCATAGAAGAACTGGCTCGGGAATTTGCCGGTCATGTGACATTCGCCAAGTGTAATACCGATGATAACCCGATCCTTTCACGCCAGTTTACAATATCAGCGATCCCCACGCTCCTGTTCTTCCTGCAGGGGAAACTGGTTGACCGTGTTACCGGTGCCTATCCGAAAGAAGCCCTGAAAAAGCGGGTGGAAACGGCGTTTGTTCCTGCAGGGAAACGGCCCTGAACCTTTTTCGGGCCACCCGGATTTAGTTTCCTTATTCCCCAGTGGTTATAACGCCTGATGCTCATGGACCTTTCCTGATAACCTGCCTGATTTTGATTGTCCCTGTGTTACTACCATGAATATCTGACCACAAAGGCAAGATATCACCTTCTAAATATGATAGTAACAAAGATGATATGAAAATACACCCCTGATTACGAATTGATATCACGCAAAAGTAGGTGTTACTATAGAAGAAAAAGGTACAGACCAGAGCCAGACAATTGTCCTCGAGGACAATGATGATTATTATATTGAGCTCTCCGAATACCTCGAGGTCCTATCAAATAGCCAGCGTTTGAAAATTCTGAAGATACTTGAGAAGGGCCCGAAAGAGGTCAGGAAAATTGCTGCCGAGATTGATACCAGTTATGAAAACACGAAAAAGCACCTGGACAAACTCCTCAGCACAGGGCTGATAAAAAAAGAGGCAGGGCTTGGGCAGGCAACCTCAAAAGGCGTCCATCCTGTATGGAAATACTCGCTTATCCCCGGGGCAATGGAAGCAATTGTCCGGAACCTCGGGCTTTTCTCCAATATCAGGATCAACCCCGCTGATACCGAGCTGCGGAACAAGCTCGATGTGGTCAGGGGGAGAGTGGCAGAAGAGCTCCTCGCCCCCACGCCATCGGTCGTAATGCTCGGCGGTCCCGAGGACGGGAAGGTCTTCCGGCTGTCCGGTATCGAAGTGCGTATCGGCCGTGTTGACCCCCGCAGACCTGGCAGTTATGATCCTGACCAGGATGTCATATTCTCTGCAGAGTACACGGCGGTCAGCCGGGTCTCAAAACCGCACGGGAAATTCATTGAAGAAGGTGGGCAGTGGTATATCGAGGACGCAGGGAGCACGGGTGGGACGATGGTGAATACGGTTGTCGTTACACCCGAAAAGCGCGTAGCCGTCCGTGACGGCGACCTGGTTGAACTGGCAAAGGGGATATACGGTGCAAAACTCCTCGTCATCATGCCGAATACTACCTGAAGAGGCATAAATCAATTACCGGAATTTTACCCAATATGAATCATCAGTTTCGAAAACGGTCCGATCCCACCCGGGTACTCCTGTATATCCTGATAATCGGGGTGATGCTTGCGGTTTCAGTGACAACCGCGGTATCCGCATACACAATTATCGCGACGGCAGGGAATAATGGGCAAATTTCCCCGGCAGGCGCGATCTCCGTTGCCTCGGGTGGTGATTTCCTGTTTAACATCGTCCCGGATAACGGGTACCATATAGAGGAAATGACCATTGACGGAGAGGTTAATCCGAAGGCGTCTGGTGCGTCACAGTATATGCAACCGTTTACAAACGTCAATGCCGCCCATTCCATCTCTGTTACGTTTGCTAAAGACACCGGATCCCTCACGGTCAATTCAGAACCGGGTGGAGCTACAATTTATATTGACGGGATCTCTTCCGGTAAGACAACCCGGGATACTGTGAGCGATATCACCGTAGGAAATCACGAATTAAAGCTTACTCTTGCTGGGTACAATGATTATACCAGTTCGGTGATCGTGGAGAAAGACCATACGAACAACGTCCAGAAGGCGAACCTTGTCCCTGTCACGCCCAACGTACCAACCACAACTCCGATATCGGTGAGTTCCACGCCACCTGGTGCGACAGTGTATCTTGATGGAACTAATATGGGAATATCACCTCTCATGATACCATCTGTTTCATACGGCACCCATACCTTGAGAATCACTTACTCCGGATATCAAGATAGTAGCAATACGGTTGCCGTTTCTGGAAGTTCAAACACCTACGCATACATATTAACGCCCAACGTACCAACCACATCTCCGATATCGGTGAGTTCCACGCCATCTGGTGCATCGGTATCTCTAGACGGTGTTAATAAAGGGACGACGCCCGTGACGATACCGTCAGTACCCTATGGGACACATACCCTGTTACTCACCTA
>CAIKOD010000104.1 GCA_903828975.1 uncultured Methanomicrobiales archaeon
ATGGCATACACCAGCTGTATGATCCTCCCTGAATTTTCGTCCTGCATCAGGTCCGCCGTTCCGATGATTCCCTGGAGCGGGTTCCTGATATGGTCGTTTAGGATTGCAAACTGCTGCATATTCTTCTCGATCTGCTGGAACGCCTCCATTTTTAGCCGTTCAATGTCATGACGCTCCGTGATATCCCGCGCAATTGCAAGGACGGCTTTCTGGCCAAAATAATCAAAGACGCGGGCATTGATTTCAACGGGGATTGTCCTGCCGTTCCGGGTGAGATACCCGGACTCAAACGTGACATGCCCCTCAGTCCAGAGTCGACCGGTAAGAGAGGCGTTTCCTTCACCATGTATGATAAACGCCCCGGGTGACATGGTGAACAACTCTTCACGTGAATACCCCAGAACGTCAATTACCGCATCATTTGCTTCAATGATGGTGTCAAACAGTTCCCCCTCCCTGAACCGGCAGATAATGACAGGATCGGTGATGCTGTTGAAGAAGAGCCGGTAATGTTCCTCGCGCTGGACCAGGCGCTGGCGAATCTGGTTCTGGGACGTTTGGAGTTCCTCAATCATCCCGTTGACATCCGTGGCAAGTGCAGTAAGCTCATCATCGCCTGAGATTGCAACACGGGCAGAGAAATCCCGGTTTTTACCGATAAATCCCACCCGGGAACCCAACTGGGAGATCCGGGACAAGATCGTTTTTTCAAGCAGGAAAAGCGTAACAAGGCCAAAAATCAGGCCGGCTGCAATAAGGAGTTCGACAAAATACAGGGTTGTCGATTTGCCCTGTTCATAGATATCCCGGGCAATACTGGTCCGGACGATTAACGCAGGTTCCCCATACACATCCCGGATCAGGGAGTACGTACCAAGTGTGGTGCTGTCAAGCACGAGGTACGTTTTGGGCGCATCAACCGTCATGTGTTCGGTTGCTTCGCGCTGGATAAACGAACCCTGTAATGGCACCAGCTGACCTGATGCAGCCTTGAAATCCGGGGGCATCTGAGGGGTTTGATAATCATATATCTCAAGGGGGAGCTGCACCATTGATGAGACGCGTGCCACTTCAGCGGCATCGAGATACCGCCCCATAAAAATATACCCGATAATCCGGGACTGCATGGAATCTGCATACACAGGACGGATCACCAGCATAAGGGGGCCTTGCCGGTTCCGGATGATTCCCATCATGCCGGTTGTAGAATTTCCCGGCAAGAGACGGATGGTTTCTGACAAGAAAAATTCGTTGAGTTCTTCAGGAATGGCCATTTGCCGGTGAGATTCAAGATCATATCCCTTGCCGGCAACAGGTGCCACGGAGGAGTTGAGGAGGATAATATAGTTGAACTGGAGACGTTCAAAAGTATCATCGCTGAACCTCGACCATTGTGCGGAGGATGTTGGATTGATTACCATAGCACGGGTATCATCCCGTGACGTCCAGTCTGATGCGATAGCATCTAGTGTATTGATATCATCCACAAACGCAACCATGACCCGGTTTGTGTCTTTTTCTGCACTGCGCAGCTCGGTATCTGAGAAGCCGCCCAGGACAACGACCTCTGACAATGCAAGGAGGACAAGGAGCAGGCTCAAAAGGGTCAGGCAAATAATTGCCAGGGTTTTTTTCCGGAGATCCACTACCTGCCACCTGCCGTTTCCATCATGGTGCGATCAAGAATGTTATGATACCCCCCAATAATGGTTCTTTCGACAGCCCCACGAAAAAACCCGGAATTTCTGTAATTAATCAGCTTCGCGCCCCAGACAAACCTGTGCCCGGAGCGTGCGAGTACGACGAAAATCAAAAACGAGATGATCCCGGTCATCCGCGTGAATAAGACCAAAAGCACGGTGGTGTTTCTCTGAACCAACGTATGATAAAAATCCTTCGAACACGTTGATGAACGTAGTATACATCCCTCTTGCCCGGGGACAACGCTTTTATGTCCGGCACCTATTTTCCAATATGCAGGTAAACTGGAAACG
>CAIKOD010000105.1 GCA_903828975.1 uncultured Methanomicrobiales archaeon
TCTTCTCTCTCCTGGAATTAAAATGGCAGGATGCGCGGGTGTTTTCTGTAATTGTATGAATCTGGGGGTTGCATCCATTATTGATATTGGGTTCTCTGGTGGTCCGTCCAACAATTATCCCAGCTGGTTGGACGGGCTCCCGTCAGAAAACCACTTAGAAAATTTATTCTATCACGGCCATGGTACATTCTTTGTCCGAGGTAATTGAAATATGGAAATTAACGGTGTAAAGATTGACAACACGTTTGCAGAAGCATTTCCCGCATGGGTCAGCTCTGTAATAGTAACCGCCGCGACTAAGGAACTCGCATACAGTTCAGCAGTCGAAGCAACCGGGTTCGGGACGTCGGTTATCGCGTGCCCGGCAGAAGCAGGCATTGACCAGTATGTGCCCCCCCAGCGGACCCCCGATGGCAGGCCTGGATATGGCATTCTTATTGTCCACCCAAGCAAGAAAAAATTAAAAGAACAACTGATTGAGCGTATCGCAGAGTGTGTGCTTACCGCACCAACCACTGCAGCGTTTAACGGTATCACAGACTGCGAAGAAAAACTCCCTATGAAACTTCACTTCTTTGGTGACGGCTACGAGTACCAGACCAAGGTAGGAGACCGGAGTGTATGGGCAATTCCACTCATGGGTGGAGATTTCCTGACAGAAGAGGAGATTGGCGTGGTGAAGGGTGTTGCAGGAGGCAATTTCTTTGTCATGGGTGACAGCACCATGTCGGCCCTTGTCGGTGCACAGGCAGCCGTAGCGGCGATCGATGAGGTCTGTGGCGTTATCACGTCCTTCCCGGGCGGTATTGTCGGAAGCGGCTCGAAAGTAGGCAGCAAGAAGTATAAGTTTATGAATGCCAGCACCAACGAACAATATTGTCCGTCCCTGAAGGGGAAGGTCCCGGACAGCAAGATTCCGGACGGCATTAATGGCGTGTTCGAAATCGTCATCGACGGGGTATCAGAAGCCGCAGTTGCTGAAGCAATGGCTGCAGGGATCCGGGCCGCCTGCATGGTAAAAGGCGTCAAATTCATCAGCGCCGGTAACTATGGTGGCACGCTCGGGCCGTTCAAATTCGAGCTCCACAAGATCCTTTAAAACTCTTTTTTTCTTTTCCGGATACCATCGGGTAACCCGATCGATCTTCTTATATAATATCTAGCCGACTATTCTGTTAACGGTATTTCCGGTGACAAAATGATTGTCAAAACACCCGAAGAAATTAAAACGAAGTATGGATCACTGTTTTCCCGTCGGTTTCTCGTGATGGTGGACAAGGGTGCCGGCCTTGCAGAGATCATTGAGCAGTGCCATGCAAGGGGTCCCATCGAATGGGACGCGATGAACCGCATCCGTGCAAAAGGGGCAACAGTCTCTGCACGGGTCGAAGGGACTGAAATGAGGATGCTGGCGCGGCTCGGTTCATTTAAGGCCAGTTTCGGGGCTGCCGGAGAGAATATTGGAGGCCAGGCCCTCGAAGGAGTCGAGGTGAAGGGTGACGAGGTCGTCACGTCATGGGCAGGTATTGCCGGTGCCGGGCTCGGTATCGCTGCCTGCCTCCCACAGGCACCGGGTGTGACCCGGGCTGAATACCCGACAGAGGAGGACATGGTAGTTGGTGGTGCAAGGGTGAACCGGGTACGGATTTTTTCACCACTGTACGAGAAAATCACCATCGGGATTGATGATACCGACACCTCCGAAAAAGGGGCCACATGGGTCCTGGCCTTGAAATGCGGTGAACAGTGTCCGGTACAGGGGGTTGAATTTCTTAATATGAGGCTGATCCAGCTCAATCCGCGGGTTCCGGAAAAGACCACCAACTGCGTAGGGTCTGCATTGAATTTTGCCGTCAGGCCCGGGTCAGTCGATGCACTTCTTACCTATGTCCGTGATTATATCGAGGAGTTTTCTTTCAGCGACGACACGGGTATTGCCTATTACCGGGGGATTGAATTTCCAAAAATAATGAATGGTGCCTGCCGGAGAATAAAAACAGAGATCGTAAGCCTGAAGGATGCCGAGGACATTGCATTATCAGCAGGTATCAGGTATATCGACACAGCAGGAAGAAAGGGCAGAATTGGTGCATTAGGCTCGGTATTATGGGCTAACAGGGGCATCGAAGCGGCAGGTCTCTATGGTGAACCTTCCTGAACCGTATATCATACGGTACCCGCAGATTGTTGCGGTTGCGGATTCAGCCGGCGAACGTGTCGAGCTGATCGAATTCTTTGACTGTACCGGGGGCGCGATGTGGGCACAACATCACTATGCGCAGAGCCCGCTTGTCTGTTCCGCCAGAAATGTCGGCCCGACTATGCGGTACCTGCTACGCCCGGGTGAATCAGACCTTGCTCTTGAGGGGTCCCATTTCCCTGCCGGAATAAGTGCCGTTTCAGTTGATGAGGACGAAATCAGGGTCTCGTATGTCGGGCTTGGCGGCGGGGGTGTCGGTGCGTCCATTTGCCGTTCCTATGCAGAGGGTGTTACGCGCAGCACAAATGATCCATCAGGGGGTGGGAAACGAGCCGGTTCGATGGTCTGGCTTCCCAGGCGACAGCGTGTCCTGATCGGTGTGGACGATACTGATACACCGGAACAGGGGGCAACCTGGACGCTCGTCCATAATATTTCTAAGGCTGTTGAGGACCATCAGTCCCGCTACCTGTCGCACACGATCGTGCAGCTGTACCCGGTCCCATACCGGACAAAAAACTGTGTCAGCATTGTTGCCGAATTTGCATCATCCGATCCCGCCCGCCTGGTCGATCATTTTGCAGGACTGCTGGACCGCTATACCCTTTCAGAAGATACCGGCATGGCTGTATATACGGGGTTCGACCCATCGAACCTCATGGATTTCGCATGGAAGGTGAAACGAGGCGAAGTGACGCAGGGTTTGATTCTGGATATCGATGATATCAACCTGCGAATCGTGATGAATGGTCGTGGGTGTATAGGTGCGGTTGCTGCAATTCCATTTTACACGAGATACGAGGAGGCCCTGACGTTATGCACAGACAGGAATTAAAGGCGGCCCTCCTTGCCGTTGGGTCGGCCCGGCTCACCGGAAAAGATGCGACTCCTTACCTGTCAAGTTCATCTGCAGGTCCGGGTGCTGGCGGACAGGGTTCGGTCTTCTTTTCAACCAGTGCGATGAGGGTGAGGTTCTCCCTTTCAGACACAAGCCCCGTGGAAATCATCCATGCCGGTGAAGGGTCCGCAACACTCCGTTACGGGGAGATTGTGTTGTCCGGCCGGCTTGACCCGGTTGGTCTGCACTGCCCGGAACAGGCCTATATTACCGTCAGCAGCGGCTGTATCTTCAATTGCCATTACTGCAACGTTCCGCGCCTGCCAAAGCGTAGAAAATCAGTAAGTGAGGTCCATGCCATGGTCGACGGGATAAAAGACCGGATTAATGCAATCTCAATCACCAGCGGTGTATATTCCGATATTTACGAGGAAGAAGATTTTGTATGCCAGGTTGTCCGGGACCTCGCGGGGTTCGGGCTCCCGATCGGGGTCTCAATTTACCCGACAGAACAAACACCCGGACGTCTGCACGGACTCGGGGTGAAGGAAGTCAAGTTCAACCTTGAATGCGCCACCCCTGAGCTTTTTAAGACCTTATGTCCCGGGCATGACCGTGATCTCATCATCAGGGTCCTTCAGAAGTCAGTGGTGTTATTCGGACGCGGACACGTTTTTTCAAACGTAATTCTCGGTCTCGGAGAAACAGACGAAGAGATGAACGCATGCATCAGGGAACTGACGAAGCTGGGGGTAATTCCTGTAATCAGGCCATTGAACCCGATTGCAGGATTTTCCGGTTCCATGAGGCCGGATGCAGAACGATTGCTCAGGATAGCCGGATATCATGAAAGAGCATTGGAAGAGGAAGGACTGGACCCCCGGCAGGCACTGACCATGTGCGTCCGGTGCAGGGGTTGTGACCTCGTCCCCGGGGAGCCGCTATGAACGGTGAAGATGCAATAACGAGGGCCCTCCTTGCTGCCGCAGACCGGTTTTATGGTGTACCTGGTTTTCCTGTCAGCGGAGTGCTCAAAAAAACAGGTGCAGAATCGGTCATAAACGAGAAGGTGGCAGTCGAATATGCCCTTGGAGATTCGCTTTCAGGCAGGAGAGCGGCAGTAATCCTGAAAAATGTCGGGCTGAATGCCTGTGCAGACCCGTTTGTCGAGGCGACTACCCAGGGACTTCTTGCAGGTGTGGTCATTGTAGCCGGGGATGACCCGGAGGCTGTGGGGTCACAGAATGCACAGGACTCGAGATATTACGGGGAACTCGCCGAGGTACCGGTAATAGAACCCGGCCCGGATAACGTGTATGAAGCCGTCGAAGAGGCATTCCGGGCATCGGAATCGTTCTCAAGGATCGTGATCCTCCGCCTTACCCCTGACCTTCTCGAAGCGGAAGTGTCACCCGGGAACGTCGAAAGAAAGGGAAAAACCGGGACGATTGCACCGTTACACCTCACTATGAAAGGGAGGGTCCAACGGGCGAGAAATATGCTTGGACCAATGTACGAATGGTCAAAAACCTCGTCCCTGAACCGGATAAACGGGATAATAGCCGTCACCGGTGCTGCAGGGGCCCCGGATACGATCTCCCGTTCAGGCGGGACATCCCGGGTAATTATAGTATATCCTCCCGCAGCCGGGCCTGGTATGATAAAAGAGGTGAAGGAACTGGGAAGGCCGTTTGTTAGTGAGCACCAGTGCATGGTCCCCCCGGCGTATACTGACCCGGAGCGAAGGGAAGACCGTGGTTTTTACCGGTCATTCTGTAAAGACTGCCCATTTATCCTGGCAATAAAGGTCCTTGACGAACGGGGTATTCCTGTCACCTGCGATGCGGGGTGCTGCGTCCTCTGCATGAACCCGCCGTATAAGACCAGCCTTGTCAGTTATGGAATGGGTTCATCCGTCGGGGTGGCCGCAAAAAGCACGGGCGTTGCGCTTACCGGCGACTATGCACTGCTACATTCCGGTCTTCCCGCATTGATCGACGTGTATGAGAAAAAAACACCATTACTCTGCATAGTAATGAAAAACAACTGCATGGGGATGACTGGTGGGCAGCAGGCCTACGATATCCTCCCCTATATTGCCTGGGCGGGCCCCGTAATCTGCCGGGCTGATGATGAAGCCCTTCTCAGGGAAATGCTTGTTCCCCCGGAATCGCCTTGCGTTCTGGTGATTGAAGGGGACTGTCCGGTAGGGAGACACCATGAAACCGTGGAATGTTGAAATCTGTGATGTGACACTCAGGGATGGCGAACAGACGCCGGGTGTGTCATTTACCTGTGATGAAAAGAAGTCGATTGCCCGGGTCCTTGACCGGGTCGGGGTCGAGGTAATCGAAGCCGGGTTTCCAATTGTATCAGCGGATGAAAAAAGATGTGTGACCGAGATCGCTGCGATGGGCCTCGACGCCCGGGTCTGCTGTCTTGCAAGGGCACGAAAAGAGGACGCCGAATGTGCGATAGATTGCGGTGTAGACCTTGTCAGCATTTTTATCGCAACCTCTGACCTCCATATCAGGCATAAATACAAAAAACCAAGGGAGGAGGTGCTTCAGGCAGCGCTTGGTATCGTTGAATTTGTCCACGACCATGGGATTTCAGTCCGGTTTGCCGCGGAGGACGCCTCCCGGACGGACCGTGGTTTCTTAAAGGAAGTGTTTCTGCAGGGTGAGGACCACGGGGCACATCTCCTTTCATTTGCGGACACGGTTGGTTGCCTGACACCGCTTGAGATGTACGAGGTGATGGGGGACCTCGTATCGACCGTGCGGGTCCCGGTCTGTGCCCACTGCCATAACGACATGGGGTTCGCCGCAGCGAACACGATTACTGCGGCCGAGGCCGGCGCATTTCAGCTCCATACAACGGTCAACGGCATCGGTGAACGGGCGGGCAACGCTCCCCTTGAGTCGGTGCTTGTGGCACTCCGTATGAAAGCAGGTGTGGAACGGTATGACCTCACGCACCTCCAGGTCCTTTCAAAACTGGTTGAAAAAGCATCCAATATTCCGGTAGCAAGGACACAACCGGTTGTTGGAGCCCATGCATTTTCACATGAGAGCGGGATCCATATTGCTGCCATCCTCCAGGATCCGGAAACATACGAATATTTTTCCCCGGAAATGGTCGGTGGTGAGCGTAAATTCATCCTCGGGAAACATTCCGGGTCGAAAGCGCTCGAATATGTGGCATCCGCACTAGGGTTCCAGCTTTCCAAAGAACAGATCTGCCGGGTACTCGAACGGGTGAAAACGGAAGGGGAGCACAAAACAGTTGTCACGCCCGAACGCCTTCTTGAACTTATCAAAGATATCAAGGCAGAGGGGTCACCTGTATGAGTACGCTCTCCGAACGGATCCTCGGTGCCGCTGCCGGGGACTATGTTGATGCCGAGGTTGACCGGGCATATGTGCATGACGGTACAGGCGTGCTCACGCTCGAGGCATGGAAGGAGATGGGATGCCCGGGCCCGGCGCACCCCGAACGGCTGTACATCCTCTTCGACCATATCGTCCCTGCAAACAACAGCACTACGGCGACGCTCCAGAAAGAGCTCAGGGAGTTTGCCAGGTCACGGGGAATCCATTTCTCAGATATCGGGGGCGGGGTCTGTCACCAGATCATGGGCGAAGGCGAGGTACTTCCTGGCGAGATCGTGGTCGGGGCAGACTCGCACAGCTGTACGCTCGGTGCATTCGGTGCGTTTGCAACCGGCGTGGGGGCGACCGACATGGCGGCAGTCTGGGCATCAGGAACGACATGGTTCCGGGTACCTGAAACCATCGCCGTCCGGCTTTCTGGGTCTTTTAACAGTGCAGTTGAGGCAAAAGACCTTGCTTTGACGGTAGTCTCTAAACTCGGAATGGACGGGGCTTCCTACCGGGCCCTGGAATACATCGGGGAAGGGACGAAATCGCTCTCCATGGAAGGCCGTCTTACCATGACGAACCTTGCAACGGAGGCCGGGGCAAAAACCGGGCTATTTTACGCCGATGACGTGACCAGGGCATATCTCCTGCAGTTCGGTCACCGGGTAGAAAACCAGGTACCCGAGCCCTGCACCTATGCGTGCGAGGTCCGGATTGATTTAGGAGACCTCGTGCCGGTGGTCGCGCCACCCCCCCGTGTCGATTCGGCGAGACCGGTGGCATCGCTTGAAGGTCTGCCCCTTGACCAGGTATTTGTAGGTACCTGCACAAATGGGCGTTTCGAGGATTTGCAGCGTTTTGCCTCTATTGTTCGGGATAAGAAGGTAATAGTGAGGACAATAGTGATCCCGTCCTCTGCCGGAGTCCTCCGGAAGGCCGCTGATACGGGTGTCCTTTCAACCATCGTTGCCTCCGGCTGCACAATAGGGACTCCCGGGTGTGGCCCCTGTCTCGGGGCTCACATGGGGGTAATCGGTGAAGGTGAAGTCTGTCTCTCGACGGCAAACCGTAACTTTACGAACCGGATGGGAATTGGTGGCAGCGTCTATCTCGCATCGGTTGCAACCGCTGCAGCCAGTGCACTAAAAGGAGTCCTTACCGTCCCGGAGGTGAACCATGCACCTTGAAGGGAATGTTGTCTGTCTTGGGGCTGATATCGATACCGATGTCATTATCGCCGGCCGGTATCTCCGGACAAAGGACCGGCAGGTCTGGGTTGAACATGTGTTCGAAGACCTTGACCCGTCGCTTGGCGCAAGGCTCAGGGGGTCGGTACTTGTTGCAGGCAGGAATTTCGGGTGCGGTTCTTCGCGTGAACAGGCCGCGGTAGCCCTGAAAGAAGCCGGTCTTATTGCCGTAATAGCTCCTTCCTTCTCCCGGATATTCTTCCGGAACGCCATCAACGTCGGCCTCCCGGTGGTTGAAGGGGAATGTCATTGTGCAAGTGGCGATCATGTGGTAATAGACCTGGATGAAGGGGTTGTCATATGCGGGGGGGCCAGGACTCCGGTCCGGCCCCTGTCTGCAAGGATGCAGGAGATCCTTCGTGCAGGCGGGCTCGTACCCCTCTGGAGGTCAAAAAAGCAATGATCTTCCCCCGGGAGTACAAGGAGATCGGTTATGCGGATACAGAACCCTGTGGGAGGTGCGTGTATTTTCTCTCGCAGTACCTTATCCACAAGACTGGTACCGGCCATGAGATCGTCCGGGTGACGACCGATCCCGCCGAACAAGGGCTGATGAGGAAGGTGATCGCCGAGGAAGTGATAGCATCCGCGGATGAGGTCACCTGGTACCCTGAACAGGTCAATATCGCCAACCGGGCCAGGCTCATCCGGCTTGCAACAGAATCAGGGCGACGTTGCACTATCTTTTCCGGGCACGACGAACACGTGACATTCGTGCTCGACCCTGACCCTGCAACACTGCTGACCGTTCATGTCTACGATGTGAATCCCCCGCTCCCGGTCCTGTCAGACCGCGTAACGGAACTGGAGGCGATCGGGCTGTTCGGGGAACTTGATATCAGGTTCGTGCACCATGTCACCGATATTTCGCAGACCGGTGCCGATGTCCACCCCTGCAGGGCGGCAGGTTTCCCAAGGACTCTCGATGCAGACCCGATGGTTGGCGGTGAAACGATTGCAGGCTGCAGGGCCAGTTCCGGGATATACCAGGAGTGTTACGGGGATGATTTTACCCTGATCGACATCTGCCCCATCGGGACCGTTGCAGAAGAGCCGTTCATCACCCGGTGCTGCCAGAAGGAACGGGGCGGGATCGGCAGGTACAATGGAAAATTCGGGGCGGTCGTCCACTGGGGCGCAACGCCGCGTGATATTCTCAAGGCCATCGACGGCCTCGTAACCGGCTGGAGAGCGAAATAATGGCGAACGTCAGAAGTGTTGCGATCGTATGCGGAGATGGTATCGGGAAGGAAGTAATACCCGTTGCAAGGGATGTGCTGTGCCTGCTCCACCCCGAGTATGAATTATTCCCGGTGGAAGTCGGGTACGAGCGGTGGGAGCGGACGGGCGAGGCGATGGGAGATGATGACTTTGCATTGCTCAAATCGGCAGATGCCATCCTTTTTGGTGCGATAACAACACCTTCTGTTCCCGATTACCGCAGCGTGCTGCTTCGGATACGAAAAGATCTCGACCTCTTTGCCAATGTTCGCCCGGTGAAGGGCAACGGGTTTGACATCACCATTGTGCGGGAGAACATCGAAGGTCTTTACTCGGGGATCGAGGAGGTGGGAGTGGACAGGGCGACGACGCTCCGGGTCCTGACCCGCCATGAATGTGAGCGTATCGCCCGGTATGCCTGCAACCTTGCGGGGAGCAGGACCCTGACCATCGGCCACAAAGCCAACGTGATGAAATCGGACGTATTCTTCAGGGACATATGCCTCCACGAAGCGTCGGTTGCCGGGGTGAATTGCAATGACCGGCTCATTGATGCGTTGTGCCTGGATGTGCTCCTCCACCCGGCATCGTACCATGTTATCGTGACGACGAACATGTTTGGGGACATCCTGTCGGATGTTGCTGCGTATCTCGTCGGCGGCCTCGGTATGCTGCCCAGTGCCAACATCGGGGAACGCCATGCATTTTTTGAACCGGTCCACGGCAGTGCTCCTGATATTGCAGGCCGGAACGTGGCAAACCCTGTTGCAGCATTGCGGAGTGCAGCGCTCCTGCTCCGGTATGCAGGGGATAATCAAGGGTCGGATGCGATCGAGTGTGCGATTCAGACGGTTTTTTCAAAGGGGATAAAGACCCGGGACCTTGGAGGATCTGTTGGGACAAAGGAATTTGGGGAGGCTGTGCTTAAGGAGATTGGACTTGTGGGTGCTGGGTGAATAGTATTTTTTTAAAAAAGAGTTTAATTCAGGTTAATTTCTGAATTTACGGTAACCTGCAACACAGCCGGCAACGGCCAGAGCCCCGATCACCGGTACCAGGGAGACAGGGGCTTTTCTCGTGGGAGTTGGGGTGGATGTGCCGGCATTTTCAAGCATTTTTGTCGCCAGAAGCCTGGTTGTTTTTGCTCCCTCTATGGTAGGGTCGATCGTGAGAGCTTGACTTGCAGAATCTACCGCCTCCTGGTACCTGCCAAGGTGGACCAGTGCATCGGCCCGATTAGCCCACGCCCCCGCCATAGCAGCAGGCATGTCAGTGGCCCCGGCTGCGATTGCCGCATCTGCCGAAGTCAATGCTTCCTGGTATTTCCCGAGGGCATTCTGGAGGCCTGCTTTCTGTGCCAGGGCCAGGGACCAGTTCGGCTGGATCGCGAGTGCCTTTTCAGTTTCAACAAGGGCTTCCTGTATCTTTCCCTGTGATGCCAGGTCGGCACCAAGGTTATAGGCATTGATTGAATCGTTAGTCTGGCCTGAAATCTTTATGGGGGTATCATTCCCCGCAGCGGATACCGGTATCACCGCTACCAGGAGGAGTGCGAGCACAATGCATACGGCAGCCCCGGTCATGTTAAAGTTCAATGGTCTCATGGTTTCTTCCTTTTTTGTCTGTTACTGAATGTATAATATCTTCTTTGAGGAAATGATCTGACCCGTGCTCACGATGCCCGGACCAGGATAACCTGAAACTGAGATCAGTTCTTAAAAAGACATGGAGACTCTTCAGATCTTACCTGCCGGACTGGCACAGAAGGCAGGGAAGTTAGTATAGTATGATGTCGGATAACTGGAATGATCCATTATGACAAATGAAACTCTGACCAGTAACACCGCGATGACCATTACCGGTGCGATCGTTGTGGGAATCCTTGTATATATCACAACATCTTCATGGTTATGGGCGGTAATCGCCGGCCTGGTTACCGGGTATATCCTGCTTGGCATCCGGATTGTACGGCCGACTCACCGGATCCTAATCGAATTCCTGGGCAAATACCAGAAATATGGCGGACCCGGCCTTTACTGGATTATCCCCGGTGTCCAGAAGCTGTATTCGGTGAACATTACTGAAAAGCTCGTCAATGTAGACCGGCAGGAGATCATTACCAGCGATAACCTGAACGCATTCGTCGATGCACAGATTTATTTCAAAGTGAAGGAAGACGAGGTGCATGTAAAGGCCTCCCAGTATTATGTGTTCAACTATGAGTACCAGATAGTGTCGCTCGCACGTACCACGCTCCGTAATATTATCGGTGGAATGACCTTAAAAACCGCCAACAGTGAACGAAATACCATCAATAACAACCTCGCAGAAGCACTTAAAAAAGAGACGTCATTGTGGGGTATCGACATAGTCCGAGCAGAATTAAAGGAGATCCAGCCACCACCTGACGTACAGGAAACCATGAACAAGGTGGTGAAAGCACTCAATGAGAAAGTTGCCGCAATTGATTTTGCCACCGCTACTGAGACCAATGCCGATGGCCAGCGGCGTGCCGCGATCAAGCAGGCTGAGGGTATCAGGCAGGCGACAATCCTTGAAGCGGAAGGTAAGGCAGAGTCAATCCGGCTCGTAAACGAGGCCGCGAATAAATATTTCATCGAGAATGCACAGAAATTAAAACAACTGGAAGTGACCCAGGCCTGCCTTGAAAGGAATTCGAAGATTATCGTCCCGTCAGGCCAGAGCGTGGTGAACATTATCGGTGGTTTTGGCGATACCAGTTCCCAGACCACTCCTCCAGAGTCCTCCGGAACCGCAACGGTACTGAAGACGCTTGGGATGGGGAGCGGGAAATATTAAATCCCAATATGAAGCAGTTCCCGTCCTTCGCTTTTTTTCAAATAAGGGCACCTTTTAATTTTCCGCGGGAGTACCACCTAGTCTATGCAGATACTGGTTGTCTACGCGACAAGGAAGGGGTCAACAGAGGAAATTGCGTTGGCTATCGGGAAAGAACTGGAAGCCGGGGGGCACCAGGTCATGGTCTCCCATTTAAAGGACGTTTCCTCGCTTGAAGGCTATGATGCCGCAGTTATGGGGGCCCCGGTATATACAGGTCATATTGATGGGGAACTCCGGAAATTTGTCGGAAGGAATAAAAACGGGTTGAAAACTATTCCCGTCGCAGCATTTGCGGTAGGATTAGCACCGGTAAACCCTAAAATCGGGTCGTCGGCAGCTCTCGGAGAACAGCTCAAAGGTATCGTCGAACCCGCAAACCTGGTGGCGGTGAAGGTGTTTGCCGGGAAACTGGACCCCACAACATTCGTTTATGACGAAAACCATGATTTCCCTTATGAAAGCACCAACAGGGGATTTCCGGGACTGGGACATAATTAAGGAGTGGGCAAAGAGCCTTCCAGGATTATTTGAAACAACGAATGCAGCATAGTTAACAGAAAAACAGGTAACGAAATATCTGACATATTGAGGAGAGTTGCAACATGGTGAAGGTAGGGGTACACGTATCAATCGCAGGATCGATTGCAAAAGCCGTAGAGCGGGCGGAGGCGGTCTCCTCTGACACATTCCAGATTTTTTCGAGGAACCCGCGGGGATGGGCCTGGAAAGACCTCGCAGAAGAAGATGTACAGGCTTTCAGGGGTGCCCTGAAGATGGCCGCTATATTTCCCCCCGTCGACCACATGCCCTATCTCCCAAACCTTGCCGGGCCAAACCCGGAACACTACGAAAAATCCATTGCAACCCTTACCGCTGAACTGAAGCGTTGCGGGCAGCTGGGGATCCCCTACCTGGTCACCCACCTCGGTCACCACCCTGGAATGACCATAGAAGAAGGCAGGAAGAATGTAATCAGCGCAATTAACCAGGCTCTTGGTGAAGCTCCCGATGACGTCATGCTGCTCCTTGAGAATACGGCAGGCGAAAAGAACGGGGTGGGCAATACCTTCGAAGACATCAGGGCCGTGCTGGATGGCGTTGTGGACCGGCGCCGTACCGGGGTCTGCTTTGACACCTGCCACGCTTTCGGGGCGGGTTATGACCTCCGGACCGATGATGCGGTTGAAGAGACAACCGGAAGGTTTGACGAGGTAATCGGGCTTGGGGAAATCCGGGTAATCCACTGTAACGACTCGAAGGGAGAACTTGGCAGCGGTCTTGACCGGCACGAGCATATCGGGATGGGGCGCATCGGTGAAGCGGGGTTCAGGAGTATACTCAGGCACGAACCGTTTTCCCGTCTCCCCCTGGTATGTGAGACCCCGGTTGATGCCCGGCGGGATGATGCGGGAAATATCGCAAAAGTTCGGGAACTCGCAGGGTAGATTTTCCGGAGTTCATTGATGAACGGGTCTGTGAAAGCTGCCTGTTTCATCGGTGCTACAATTAAAAATGCCGCCAGAACAAAGGACCGGGGATCCGGGATACATTCAAAGGGGCCCGTCCCCTCCATATTTGCCATAAAAATGGCTCTGCTGACATCCTGCATGGTGTCATAAAAAGTGGATATACATAAGACAGGAGAGGGTCTCACCCCCTCCCTGTCCCACCCCGGTTACGATACTCTCGGGCAGGGTTTCAGTCGATTTTTTTAATTATTCCCTCTGTTACAAGACGGGTTCTCTATCCCAACCGGGGCATCCAAAGCGGCGGAGCGGAGTCCTGGGAGCGTTGGAAAATATCAGAATAATCCTAAATCAGTACAATTCGGGTATAGGATTTCCCATGAAAATGTCCGAACGAGCCGTAATCTAAAGAGATTTGAAACAGGCATTTTCATGGTTGGGGTGTGAACACCCGTTCATGTGTGTTTCTACAGAGCCCAAAAATGGGGTTTTACCAGACTAATCAGAGCACCTTGACAACCATCAGGGTGATATCGTCATACTGGGGTGCCTTCCCGCTGAATGCAAAGACTGCCCTGATAACATTCTCCATAATCTCACTTGCCGGACCCAAAGGTGCACCTTTGATCGTATCCATCAGTCGCTCAACTTCAAACATCTCCTCCTTCTCGTTGATTGCCTCTGTTACCCCGTCCGTGTAAAGAAGGACGATATCCCCTGATGCAAGTCCGACTTCAGCCTGGGTATACTCTGCATCATCCATGATACCTATGGCGACACCCGTTGATTCAAGTTCCTCTGTCTTTCCGCCGTTCCCACGAAAAATTATCGGGGGGTTGTGGCCGGCATTGACATAGGTCAGTTTCCTCTCTTTTTCATCGAGGACCCCGTAAAAAAGGGTGACGAACATCCCTGTTTTTGAATCTGCTGAAATAATTACATTGGCATGCCTGATGATTTCTGAAGGGACTTTAAACCAGGTAGACGATACCCGCACAATAACCCGGGAAAGCGCCATGAACAGGGCTGCAGGGACCCCTTTCCCGGAAACATCCGCAATCAGTATGCCCATGCGGCTTTCGGAAATCGGGACAACTTCAAGGGGGACGACATCAAAAAAGTCCCCTCCCACCTCTTTTGCAGGAAGACTGGTCGCAGCAATATCAAACCCTTTAATCTGGGGAATTGTTTCAGGCAGAAAACTGCGCTGTATGTCGGCAGCAATTTCAAGTTCTGCGTTCTTCCTTGCAATCTCGTGTTCAAGTTTTTCCTTCTCTCGGCGGGTCTTCCGCTCGTTCAGCAGGTTGTGGATGATGGTCGTGAAAATGAACACTCCGACTGCATTAATGGCGATCATCGGAATTGCCACGATGGTGATGATCATTACGACCTGTGATGCCGGGGTAGCGACAACGATCGTAATAAGGGATATTAATGATTCAACGAGGATGGTAAAAATAACGGCATATTTACTGGAAATCAGCTCCTTTTTATTCACGATATAGACTATCCCGCTGAGAAGTCCTGCAAGGACCGGGGCAACGAATCCCGTGTACATGTAGGGTCCGCCCTGCGCCATCCGGTATATACCCCCGATAAGCCCTGCTCCGACCCCTACAACGGGTCCACAGGTAAGCCCTGCAATAATGGGTCCGAGGTCACGGACATTGAGCACTGCACCGTATAATACAACCCCGCTGATGGTCCCGTACACCGACAGGGCCCCGAATACAACAATAAGGAGGAGCTGGGTTGAGAGCCGGGGATGGTGTTCGAGGACTTCAAGAAAATACCTGCTCCTGGTGAAAAGGTATGCAAAAACGATGATCACGCAGATCATCTGGAAGAGTGTGATCAGACTTTGGAGGATGTTGATTTCCATGAACACAGATCTATTGTTCATAATAAAAATTCCCCGATCCGAAGATTCCGGTGGAAAAACCAGCAGGCCAAAATGTGGTCGGGAAAAAAGCAGGGATCGGAGAACCCAAAGGCCGGAAATGGAGTGAACCCGCTGTTATTATGAAGCATCCCGGGAATACTCATACTAACACCGGAAAACAACATGGTTTGTACCGGAACTGGTGATACATGTCTGTACAAGGGCCTTCCCACCGGGATACTGTCGGTATTTCAGGAATGGGATATTACATACCCGACGGTATCCTTACAAGCCAGGAGATGTCCAGGCGCTCCGGGATCCCCGAATCCGTGTTTCTGGAGAAGATAGGGATCGAGAGGAAACATATCGCCGGCCCCGGTCTTCATCCTGCAGAAATGGGGGTGCATGCAGCAAATAATGCGATTGAAGATGCAGGGATAGACCCCCGGGAGCTTGACCTTGTGGTGTATTGCGGTCTCGGCTACTATGATTACCGGTTCTGGTCGCCTGCTGCAAAAATACAGGACAAAACAGGGGCAAAAAATGCATACGCGTTTGAGATCAGGAACGGTTGCAATGGTGGAAACCTCGGTTTGCATACCGCCAAAGAGCTCCTGCTCGGCGATCCTGAGAAAGAGTATGCCCTCGTGGTATGCAGCGATAAGCTCTCCATGACAATTAATTACCGGAACCCTGGTTCACTATCAGGGTTCTCATTTGCAGACGGGGCAGCGGCAGCGGTGCTTCGTAAAAACAATGAAAATAACCGGTTCCTCGCGTATGCTGGAATTACTGATGGAACGCTCGTTGATCATGTAAAAATCCCCCACGGAGGGACGAAGAACCCCCCATCGGAACCACCCCTTCATGAAAATGAATATTTTTTATGCGTGGATGACCCGGCAGGCCTCGACCAGATCTTTTCCCGTATTTACCTGAAAAATTACCTGTATATCATCAACGAAGCACTGAGAAAAAGCGGGTATTCTTCCCGTGATATTGATTACCTGTTCATGAACCAGGTCAAACGGAGCCTGACAACTGATATCATGGCAGGTCTCAGCCTTGACCTGACCCGGACTATGATTACGATGAAAGAGTACGGACATATGGGTTCTGTTGATACCCTGTACGCTCTCGCCAGGGCACGTGAAGAAAGGCGGGTGCTGCCGGGGAATCTCGTGGTTCTCGCGGGGAGTGCTATCGGGTTCACGTGGGCTGCTACGGTATTGAAATTTTTTTAAATAGCAGGCCAATTCAAACCCGGGGATCCATGTGTTCCTGCTCCCTGAACTGCACAAGGTTCGTCAGGCATTCGTTGTAAGGGGTTGCTATCCCGTGTTTTTCTCCAAACCTGCTGATGGCCCCGTTCATGAAACCGACCTCTGTCCTCCTCCTGAATGTGATATCCTGCAGCATCGACGAGGTATGTGTGGACATAACCGGGATGAGTTCATTTTTCAGGTACGCCAGGTAGTCCTCCGGGTTTTCCCACAGGAGGGGCACTCCTTCAGCACCAGCAACCAGGAAAACCTCACGTGTGATACCTTCGATGATCTGCCAGCCCGGACCCCGGGTCAGCATACCATACCTGACTCCCAGGACCGCACTAATCGGGTTTAACGTGCAACTGATAAGGTTTTTAGACCACAAATTGCTTTTAATATCGACGACTCCCCTCGAAGGGATCCCCGCCTCTGAAAAAGTTTCTACCAGTTGTTGAACTGATTTGTCCATTCCAACGGGGAATCTTCCAAAAAGGGTCTCTCCGGCGTTTGCAGTAACATGCACGCGGTGTTCATCCCGGCGTATGAAACCCGTCATAACGACGCTCCCAATAACGCGGTCCGTGAAACCCGAGATTATTTCCTCGGACCCAAGACCGTTCTGCAGACTGACCACTTCGGAATTCCGGAGCAACCCTGCATAACACCTGCACAACTCCTGTGTACTGTAGGCCTTCGTGGTGATCAGGATATAATCAAAATGCACGCCAGAAGGCGGCTTGCTGCTGCAGGGGAACCTGTATGTTCCGTTACCCCATGCCCCCTCAAGGGTGAGGCCGTGTTCTGTAATGGTCCCTGCGGGGCCCTCCCTGGTTAATGCTGTTACCTCGACTACTTCTGATAGTTTTGCAGCGATGCCAAGACCTACTGCCCCTGCCCCGAGAATTAGTACATTCACACTGGTAACCCGAATTATTTATATAAATTCTTGGCCCGTGTTTTTTAAAATGGTGCTGGTTTCTTTTCCCGGACTGCCAGGTGCAGGAATAATGGCGGTAACACTTCCAAATGCTTATGAGTCCTGAAAAAGCAGTTTAAAAACATCAGGTGCAGTAGCTCCCCGTTCCAGGGACAAGGGTGGACTATGCTGTTTCTATCAGAAAACGAAAAAAAACAATGGGCTGAATTTTCCCGTGACATTTTAAAAGAGAATATCCCCCCGGGTTCTTTCAATGGGGATGTCCGGGAAAACCTCAAATCCGCCTTTCATTTTTATACAGGGACACTTCTTGCAGCCAGGGGGAAAAACCGTCTTGCCGTTGAATGGCTCCGTTCCGGGGCGCTGAACGAAGAGGACGGGTTGTTTTCATCCACGTTTCTTCTTGGGTTCCTGGAACGACACAACGGCGAACTTATTATGCCTGCCCTGGCATTTGAAGACCCCCGGCCATTTATTCACTTTGCAAATGTCCCTGTCATGATGAAGGCACGTAGGAACTTTATCCGGCAGGCAGGGCATACGCTGCCCAGGTTTACGACACCCGTGTCCTTCATGGATATCGGGTGTGGGGACGGTGCACTCACCGTCCGGCTCCTCTCCCACCTGCTGGATATCGGGAGGATAGACGAACTTCGGGAAGTGCTGCTGGTAGACCCTTCAGAAGCCATGATAAACCTTGCAAAAAAGACAGTCACTGATACCTTCCCCGGTACACTTGTCAGGACTGAAAACTGCCGGATACAGGACATTTCCTGCCGCATTGACCACCGGTTTGATATTGCACTCAGTTCGCTGGCCTATCACCATATGCCGGCGGTGGATAAAAGGACCTATATTTCCCAGTTAAAACCATGGATTAACCATTTCCTGCTTTTTGAGCTCGATGCAAACAACGATTCTCCTGAACTGTATTCACCGGAGCTTGCCTTATCCGTGTACCAGTCCTACGGGAGAATTATCGACTTTGTCTATGCCCACGATGCTCCTGTTGACGTGGTCACTGACTGTGTGGACTCGTTCCTGATGACCGAACTGGTCTCCATCATGACACAAAAGAGAGGGGTACGCACCGATTACCACATGCTGCGAAGCCAGTGGAATGATCTCTTCTCTTCACAACTCGGCCCTGAATTTACTATCCGGTGCGATTCGACCTGTTATGCCGATGAGTACCTTGCGCTTTTTACCATGCATTACGGGAGAGGGGAATGAACCAGCCCGTTATATTTCCCGATTATCCCCCTGCAAAATAATGGGTAGAATTTCAATACAAAAATTCATTGGATCATAATCCCCTTGTCCTGTATGGTACAGGTGCGACGTGTCGAGAGGGTATTTGGGGCATATGCAACCATCGAATGGGCGGGAGTACACCTTCACCGTGCCTTCGGTTATGGGGAAGTGCCGTTCTTCGACCCGTTCCTGATGCTCGATGATTTCCGTGCCGGTGACGACCCTGCTGATTACCTCCCCGGGTTCCCCTGGCATCCGCACCGGGGCATCGAGACTGTCACCTATATGTTCGAGGGAAAAGTAACACACGGGGATAGCATGGGGAACTCCGGGGTTATAGGTACCGGGGATATCCAGTGGATGACTGCCGGGTCGGGGATTATCCACCAGGAAATGCCGGAGCCCGTGAATGGCAGGATGGGAGGGTTTCAGCTCTGGGTGAACCTGCCAAAGTCCCGTAAAATGATGGAGCCCCGTTACCAGGAAGTGAAATACAGGCAGGTTCCGGCTGCCACACCTGCACCGGGAGTATCCGTGAAGGTCATAAGCGGTGAACTTGGCGGGGTAAGGGGCCCGGTACAGGATATTATTACCTCCCCGTCCTACTTTGATGTGAGCATGGGAGACGGGGTGGATTCAGCTGCCCCGTAGGAAAAGGAGATATGGTGGCAGCCTACGTGATCGGTGGGAATGGAATAATCGGGGGTATTCCCGGGACTTCCGTCGAAAACCGTGATCTGCTGCTCCTTGGTGAAGGCGACCAGGTGAATGCTGTTTCTCATACCGGGCCATTCCGGTTCCTGCTTTTCACCGGGAAGCCCCTCCGGGAGCCTGTTGCCTGGGGGGGCCCGATTGTAATGAATACGCAGGAAGAGCTCAAACAGGCATTTCTGGAATATCGC
The DNA here is from genome assembly GCA_903828975.1 of uncultured Methanomicrobiales archaeon. GTDB lineage: Archaea > Halobacteriota > Methanomicrobia > Methanomicrobiales > Methanospirillaceae > CAIKOD01. Next base: position 19,461 of record CAIKOD010000105.1, read on the forward strand.
AACGGGATCTTTATCAGGGAAAAACAGGTTAAAAAACCGGCAGGAGATTAAAACCATGGCCCCCGGTCCAAAAAACACTACTTTAAGGAATAATGGGGCTGGACCTGCAGATTCTCTTTCGGAAACCATGCCGAATAAAGAAATGTCCGGATCAGGACTGGCGTCGCCCGATATTGTTACGCGGGACACTATAAGATTTTTGAATGTGCCCACTGCGTACCGCCAGATTTACGAAGTCCCGGAGTACCGTTTTTCCGATATTAAAAAAGACGATATTGTCGTTGATATCGGCGCAAATGTAGGTGCTTTCTGTATCAGGGCGGCATATTATTCTGATTTTGTCTATGCGGTAGAACCCCTTACCCACGAAATCCTGCAGAAAAATATCAACCTGAACGGGGTTTCTGTCACCGTGCTGGATTGTGCGTTAGGGGGAGGCACTGTTGAAGGTATCAGCTGGGATGGCGTAAGCAGGAACATGCAGACTGTTTCATTGAAAACTATTATAGGGATGACGGGAGGTTGCGATTTTCTTAAATGTGACTGTGAAGGCGCAGAGTGGCTGATAGACCCCCATGACCTTGGGAGTATCCGCCGGATAGAAATGGAACTTCATCTCCCCCCCGTCAGCGGGCCGCCCAACCCCCTGTTCCTTGACTATGTCAGCCGTAATTACAATTTCCAGATTGATTACATGCCAACACATGCCCCGCTCGGGCTCCTTGGGTACCTCCATGCAACCCGGGACTCCGAAAGCCCCTGGTGAAGGTACATACCGGGTGAAGATGAAAACCCCGGGAAATACCAGGTTCCCTGTGAATGGAGGGCGGGAAAATACCGGGGTTTTGAGGCTGGTATGAAAAAATCCGGTCAGACATCTGAAATGATCACTTTTTCATAATCATCTCTGAGCCCAAAGGCTCATAGCACGCTTTGTTGAAACTCTCTCAAATGTATCTTGCAGATTAGATTATTCCAATAGTTTGTCACGCTCCCGGGGTTCATGGCCCGCTGCTTTGGCGGCCCCGGCTGGGATAGGGAATGATCTCTCGAATCCCGGAATTTTTTCTGAATACCCCGATTGAACCCTGCCAGTGAATATTTTATTGGGGGTGGGGTGGGGGGGTGAAACCCCCTCCTGCCAACGTAACTTCCTTTTTTTAAATTGTATGGGTTCAACGGAGATGATTTTTATACAGAGGTCTGGAAACGGTCAGTAGTAACCGGGATGTGTAATCACCCCAGGAAAAGAGGACTCCGCATTAGAGGCCGCGGTGGACCTGCGTCCGGCGGTGTTGTCACTTATAAAGGAATACAACGTATTCATACAGGACGTGAAAGCGCAGTTCGACGGTAAGGAAGTCCGGCTTGGAAAAGACGCAAAGGTACTCTACGAGCAGAGCGGGTATGGAAGGCCGGAGAAGGATGGCTCACTGCTCCGCCTTGCCCCGGTTGAGGCACTCTATCTCATCCACCGGAACCGTATTGAGATCCCCGGTTATGATTTTGAACGGTTATTATCTGCGTTTACAACAGAACCTAACTTTCTGCGGAGTTATCTCGTGTACCGGGACCTCCGTGAGAGGGGGTATGCGGTACAGACCGGGCCCCACGATTTCAGGGTTTTTCGCCGGGGAGAACGGCCCGGGACCGGGCAGTCGAAGTACATGGTCCGTGTCCTGTCAGAACGTGATATGATTGATTTCGGTGTACTGGTACGGGAGTTTTCAGCATCTGCCCATATGAGAAAACAACACGTTCTCGCCGTGGTTGATGACGAAAATGAACTCACCTACTACGAGATCAAAGTGCAGTCCCTCCCTGAGATCGGACCTCCTGTGACCCCGGGCCCTTTGGAAGGTACGTTATTTGGAAGATCTGCAGTCCTGCCAGTCCCTGATGACATGAGATGCGTCCCCCGGGCGGAAGATTTTCAGCCCGGTAAAGAACCCGGGACCACCCCTGCAGTATCCCGGCAGGGTATACCGGAGAGGACAACCCCGGACCTCCCCTGTGGATCTCCCGAAACCCCGATCCCGGGTTCCTCCGGTTCCCTGACCGGCTCTTTCGGTATGCGGTTTGACCGCACGCGGTTAGTTCTGTCATCGCTCGAGACCCTTTACCTGATGCAGGCAGGATGCCTGGTGCTTCTCTGCGAGGGAAAAGCAGTTACCCGGGATGAATACCTGGAGATTGCAACAATTTCAGACCTGGAGATGGGGGAAAAGGTACTGGTCTACAGTGATCTGCGTGCGCATGGCTATACCCCGAAGACCGGTTACAAGTTCGGTCACCATTTCAGGGTGTATACCGGGACAAAGGTCCACTCGGAGATGCTGGTCCACGCCGTTGCCACTGCCGGGGCAATGCCGATGAGCACCATTTCCCGTTCGGTCCGCCTCTCTCACAGTGTGAAAAAGAAGATGTTGTTTGGCTGCGTACATACTGCAGGCATTCATTATATCGAATTCGCCCGGATAAAACTCTGACATACGCAGATGATCAGATACGCATCATAAAAAAAGAAAGGAAACGTGCCCGCCCTATGTCCCCGGAGATCAACCCATGGTCGAGTCAGCCGTCGCTTGAGATCGAGAAAACATTCTCTGAATTTGGCATTTCACCGATCGGGAACGCCATCAGTAAACTTCCCGAAGTCCCGTATTTTATCCGCCGGGGGATCGTTCTCGGTCACCGTGATTACCAGGTGATCGCTGAAGCAATACACAACCGGCGCCAGTTCCATATCCTGACCGGATTCATGCCATCCGGTCACCCGCACCTCGGCCACCTGATGGTGATGAAAGAGGTCGTGTGGCACGTCCGGCAGGGTGGAAATGGCTACATCACGATTGCTGACCGGGAAGCCCACGCGGTCCGCGGCCTCCCGTGGGAGAAATGCAATGAGTACGGGAAGGAGTACCTCTCCTGCCTCTACGCGCTCGGGTTTGAAGGGCAGACTTACTTCCAAAGCAAAAACGACCGGCTCAAGGACCTTGCATTCGAGGCGGCGACCAAGGTGAACTTCTCGGAACTCACGGCTATCTACGGATTTGGTGCCGATACCGATCTCGCTCACGCTGACAGCGTGATTACGCAGGTGGCCGATATCCTCTACCCGCAAATCGACCGTGAGCCGGCGCCGACCCTCGTGCCCGTCGGGATTGACCAGGACCCGCATATACGGCTCACCCGGGGGATCGCCCACAAGATGCGGATGTTCACGATTGAGGAGCGGGACGGTTATATCAGTGTCCGCTCTAAAAATGCACCTGAAGAAGCGCTTGAGGCGGTAAGGAAAGCGTTCCCGCACGCGAAGAAGTACGCGGGGCATGTCGATATCAGGGGGGCGCAATGCACCGATGTTGCCGCCAGAGTGCGGGAGATCGAGCGGGCACACGGCGGGTTTGCCTTCTATACCCCCTCATCCACGTACCATATCTTCATGCCGGGCCTTACTGGCGGGAAGATGTCCTCGAGCATCCCGGAGAGCATAATCTCCTTCTACGAGACCGAGGCCACGGTGAGAAAGAAGGTGATGAGTGGGATCACTGGCGGAAGGATGACCCTGGAAGAGCAGAAACGCCTTGGCGGTGAGCCGGAACAATGTTCGATCTTCCTCCTCAACCTCTTTCACATGGTAACAGACGACGCAGAGCTTGCAGAGATACGGCGGAAATGCACCGCCGGCGAGGTCACCTGCGGGCAATGCAAGAAGGACACCGCCGAGCGGGTTGTAGTGTTTCTGAAAGATTTCAGGGAGAAGATGGACGCATGCGCAGACAGTATCAGGGTGTGACATGGCAGAACTGACACAGAACGAGAAACGGTTGCTTGCCGACCTCGAAAAAGAGAAGACGGCGGATGCCACGCATCTTGCCGACCTTCTGGAAGCTACCCCCGAAGCAGTGGTGCAGTGGGCCCACCTCGCACAGGACAGGGGGCTTGTTACTGTTGAGCGGATTGTTGCAAAGGAGTTCGTATACACGGACGAGGGAAAGGTCTACTTACAGAAAGGGCTCCCGGAGACGCAACTATTACAGGACATCCTGCCGGGAACAACCCTTGTCGATCTTCAGAATCATGAGGCGTTCAGGATCGGGTTCGGTCAGTTGAGAAAGAAAGGCCTCGTGAAGGTTGAAGGTACCTCCATTCTCAAGGCGACTGGTGCCTCCACCGAAGCGTATGAACTTGCCTTAAAAAATCCCTCTGCAACTGACACGGCAACAACAGAGATTGTCAAGCGTGGCCTCCTTCAGGAGACCGAGACAGTCCGTTACATAATTTCCATCACTACTGAAGGGCTCGCGTATGCACAGGCAGGCCTCGATCTCCGCGGGGAGACCGGCACGCTCACCCATGAGCAGATCCTGACTGGTGAATGGAAGAACTTACATCTCCGACGGTACGACGTGACCAAGCTCCCAAAGAAGGCGTATCCTGGCAAGGTCCACCCCTACCAGCGGATCATCGCCGAGATGAGGGAGATCCTCCTTGAGATGGGGTTCGAGGAGCTGTACGGGGGTATCGTGCAGCAGTCTTTCTGGAATTTCGACGCCCTCTTTCAGCCGCAGGACCACCCGGCCCGCGAGATGCAGGACACCTTCTACCTCCGGGAGAACCTCCCGCTCCCTGAAGGGTACGAGAAAGTAAAGGCGATGCACGAGTCCGGTGGTGAGACCTCCTCGACCGGCTGGGGCGGGGTCTGGAAGGAGGAGAAAGCCGAGCAGTGCGTGCTGCGGACCCATACCACGAGCGTCTCGATCCAGCACCTTGCGAAGAACCCGACCCCCCCGGTCAAGGCGTTCTGCGTAGGCAGGGTTTACCGGCGCGAAACCATCGATCCCACCCACCTTGCCGAGTTCGAGCAGCTCGAGGGGATCGTAATGGACGAGGGTGTGACGTTTGGCAACCTGCTCGGGATCCTCCGCGAGTTCTACCACCGGATGGGTTTTCTGAGCGTGCGGTTCAAACCCTCGTACTACCCCTATACCGAGCCCAGCCTCGACGCTGAAGTCTATGTCGAAGGCCTCGGCTGGATCGAGATGGGTGGCGCGGGTGTCTTCCGCGAAGAGGTAACCGCCCCGCTTGGTATTAATTACCCGGTCCTTGCATGGGGTCTTGGCGTGAGCCGGATCGCGATGTTAAGGCTTGGTCTTAAAGACCTCCGCTACCTGCACCAGAGCGATATCGCGTTCCTCCGGGAAACTCCGGTGCTGCGCCACACGAAGGGAGGTGTCTGAAATGGCGGTCATAACTCTCCCCTACAAGTACCTCGAGCGCCTCACCCGTACGGACAGGAAGACGATCCTCGACAAGGTTGCTCTCATCGGATCTGACGTAGAGCGGATTGAAGAAGACCACGCGGACGTGGAGTTCTTTCCCGACCGCCCCGACCTCTTCTCGCCGGAAGGCGTTGCCCGGGCCATGCGGGGCTATCTCGGGATTGAAACAGGGCTCCCCTCATACCCGGTGAAGCCCTCGGGGATCTCGTTTACGGTCGACCCGAAACTTGCAGACATCCGTCCTGTCCTCGGGGCAGCGGTCATCCGCGGGGTTGAGTTCGATGATGAGTCGATCCAGAGCATAATGTCCCTGCAGGAGTCGCTCCACTGGGCGGTCGGCAGGGGCAGGAGCAAGGTGGCTATCGGTATCCATGACCTTGACACGGTCAAACCCCCGTTCCACTACGTCGCCTCGCCAAGGAGCAGGAAGTTTGTCCCGCTCGATTATGCGAAAGAGATGACGATGGACGAGATCCTCGAAAAGCACCCGAAGGGTCGGGACTATGCGAAGATCGTGAAGGACTTCCCGCTCTTCCCGCTGATCGTAGATGACGATGACCATGTCCTCTCGTTCCCCCCGATCATCAACGGTGAGCGGACACGGGTGACCATCGATACGGAGAACATCCTCCTCGATACGACCGGTACTGACAGGCGGGCGGTCGGCGTTGCCGTCAACATCATCTGCACGGCGATGGCGGAGGCCGGTGCGAAGATCGAGAGCGTCGAAATCGATGGGATGCAGACCCCGACTCTCGCACCCGTGGAACGGACCGTGAGTGTTGCTGAGTGCTCCCGGCTTCTCGGGGTTGAGCTGACTGCGTCTTCGATGGCATCGCTCCTCCAGAAGATGCGGTTCGGTGCAGAACCGGTGGGAGCAGACACGGTGAAGGTGCAGGTGCCCTGCTACCGGGCAGACATCATGCACGACTGGGACCTCTTTGAGGACGTGGCGATCGCGTACGGGTACGACAGGATCCAGGACCTTCCGCCGGAGACCTTCACGGTGGGAAAACCCCACCCTGTGCAGGTCTATGCAGCCCTCGCCCGCGAGGCCTTCTGCGGTCTTGGCTACCTCGAGGTGATGCCGTTCACCCTGACGAACGAGGATGTACTCTACAGGAAAATGCAGCGGCCGGAACACCCGGGCGTCCTCCGCGTCATGCACCCGATCAGCATCGAGAACACGGTGGTCAGGACCGACCTCCTTCCCCTGCTCCTCGAATTTTTAACCCTGAACCGGCATCGCGAACTCCCGCAGCGCCTCTTCACGGTAGGGGACGTGGTGGACTCCTGCCTCACCTACCAGCAGGCGGCAGGTGTCAGCATTCACAGGGACGCTGATTTCTCGGAAGCCTATGCATCAGCCGATGCAGTACTCCACGAGCTCTCTATAGACTATTCTGTGAAGGAATCAGCCGACCAGGCTTTTATTGAAGGGCGCCGGGCCGATATCATCGTGGCCGGTAAAAAAGCAGGAGTATTTGGCGAAATCCATCCCGCCGTGCTGAACGCATTTGACCTTGAACACTCCGTTGCTGCGTTCGAGATTGACCTCAGATCCGTATGGGGATCTGCCGGGACGCAAGATAGTTCTTGACTGACTGTACTGTCATTTCACCGTAGTGGAAAACGGATGCTGCAAGGCAGGCATCTGCTTTCCCCCGCGTAAACCCATCGTAGAAGTGTTCGTAGGTCCCAACACCGCCGCTTGCGATGACCGGGATGCCGGCCGCGTCTGATATGGCAGCCGTGATGGGAATATCAAAACCACCTTTTGTGCCGTCTGTTTCCATGCTGGTGAGCAGGATCTCTCCTGCACCCATTTCCTCCCCTGCTTTTGCCCATGTAATTGCATCAATCCCGGTAGGTCTGCTCCCGCCGTAAATTACCACCTCATACCAGCAGGTACTTCCGTCAGGGAGCAGGACTGGTGTCCCTTCCGGGTTCGGGGTGAAATTTCGCCGCACATCCATTGCGAGCACAATACACTGCGTGCCGAACCGCTCTGCACCACGCCTGATAAGGTCAGGGTCATGGACGGCACTCGTGTTGATGCTCACCTTGTCCGCACCGGCACGGAGGATTGCATGGATATCGTCGAGGTTCCTGATACCCCCGCCCACGGTGAGCGGCAGGAATAACCGGTCTGATGCCCGCTGTATCACGTCAATAAGGGTACCCCTGTTCTCTTTTGAGGCAGTAATATCAAGAAATACGACTTCATCTGCACCCTGGTCATTGTATCGCTGGGCCAGTTCCACAGGGTCACCCGCGTCCCGGAGCTCGACAAAATTAGTCCCTTTTACCACTCTGCCATCTTTTAAATCGAGACAAGGGATGATCCGCCTGGTCAGAACCATGGAGTACCATTCCCGGAGAGGAGTATATCATGGTTATGGCTCCCTGAACCGTTATCTGTGCTGGCAGTAGTGCTATTAAGTAATTTGCAGGTCAATCAGATAAGGGATGGCCTGCAGGAGGTCGCCGTTTCGAAAAATGGTGGTCCGCGCCGTTACATAACGGGTGTTGCCCCTGGTACAGTACATGGGGCCGCCGGTTTTTCGTACCCTGCAGGAAAACGTTGGTGAAGAATGGATTCCGGAGAGTTGAAAATTGAATGGGCACGGCAGTACATGCCGGTGCTTTCAATAATTAAGGAAGAATTTGTGAAGTCCCAGCCGTTCCGTGGCATGCGGATCGGCATGGCACTTCACGTGGAAGCAAAGACCGCAAACCTGGTATCGGCACTTGCCGCAGGTGGCGCTGAAGTGTTCATTACCGGCTGCAACCCTCTCTCTACACAGGACGATGTGGCCGCTGCGTTAAACCGGGTCAGGAATGTACACTGCTACGCACGCCGTGGTGCCGATAATACAGAATATTACGAAGCGATTGACAAGGTGCTCGACGCGAAGCCCCAGATTACCATTGATGACGGTATGGACCTCATCTACCAGATCCATACCAAGCGCCAGGAACTCCTCGAAACAACCATTGGTGGGTGCGAGGAGACAACAACAGGGATACACCGCCTCCGGGCCATGGCACGTGAAGGGGCATTACAATTCCCGGTTATTGCGGTGAACGATACCCCGATGAAACACTATTTTGACAATGTACACGGGACCGGGGAAAGTGCCCTTACCGCGATCATGGTGACAACAAACGTGCTGATTGCAGGCAAGCATGTGGTGGTCGCAGGATACGGGTATTGCGGGCGGGGGCTTGCACGGAAACTTCACGGACTTGGTGCACGGGTAATCGTTACTGAAATTGACCCGAGACGGGCACTGGAAGCATACATGGACGGGTTCACCATTATGCCGATGGACCAGGCAGCTGCTATCGGGGAGATATTTATCACGACGTCAGGGAACACTCATATCATTGTCGAACGGCACTTCAATGTCATGAAAGACGGGGCAATTCTTGCGAATGCAGGTCATTTCAACGTTGAAATAGATGTGGACTGGCTCGAACACCATAGTAGTGGTGTTGTACGCCGTGATGGCATTGATTCATACCGTGTCGGTGGAAAGGATCTCCATGTCCTCGCGGAAGGCCGGCTCGTCAACCTTGCGACACCAAAGGGGATGGGACACCCGGTTGAAGTGATGGACCTGTCATTTGCACTCCAGGCGCTCTGTGCGAAGCATGTCGTAACACATGGCAAAGCGATGGGTGCAGGGGTGTTTGACGTCCCCCAGGAGATTGATGACCAGGTCGCAAGGATGAAACTCGATGCACTGGGATTCCAGATCGATTCGCTTACCCCTTACCAGCGCACCTACATGTCCAGCTGGGATATTGGTACATAATCCGGTGGTACCGGTACCCGGGACGGTAGGAAACCCCAAGGCCTGAAACATCATTCTTTTTTTGCGATAGCGTCTCTCATACAGAAGAGATATTCCTGCGCGTAACCCGCATAAGGTCCGAAATAACCCTGTGCAGATCGCCTGAGATATTCGTAATTAGCTTTTTCTCCGGGTTCCAGGTAATGCTGCCTGAGGATCCTCTCTATCCATACATCCACCGGCACTGCCTCCAGCCTTCCGAAACCGAAGAGCAGGACGCAGTCTGCCACTTTACGCCCAACCCCGCGGTAGTGCATAAGTTCTGTCCGTGCCTCCTCGTAGGGCAGGTTGCGGATGGTACCTGCCCACCCGGGGTCCCTGTCAATCGCCTGTGCCACCTGGCAGAGGAACGGGGAACGGTAACCGAGGCTGCATGCCCTGACCTGGCACTCCTCTGCCCCGGCAAGGTCTTCAGGGGTAGGAAAAGAAAAACCCGTTTCATCACCTGGACTGATCTCATTGCCGAATTCCCTGCATAACAAGCTGATACGACGCTTGATCGAGGGAATGTTCGTAAAGGTTGCGATGATATAGGAAATCAGGCATTCCCACGGCGGCTGCCTGATAATCCGGAGGCCCCTGCACTCTTCGATTGCCCGGTGAATGACCGGGTCGCGATCAATTTCTGACAGGACCCCGGGAAGGTCCAGGTCAAGTGAAAAATAATGGCTGATAAAGGACTCGTCCACGCCATCCCAGGTGAGGCGGTCCCCGTCCTGCTGGATCCTGATTAACCTGTCTCCTACTATCCCTGTCCACCATTCCCCACTCTCTGCCCAGCGGAACACCTGCCCGCACGAGAGTGTTTTATCCAGGTTGAAGGGTTGATCGGCTGAAAGGGTGAGGGAGAACATACTGCAGTACCTGTACCCTGAGTTCCCGATCCATAAGCGCAAACGACACCATCCGACTCCGTGCAAAACGGAAAATAATATGAAATAATTCCTTATTTTAAATTTAAATTATAATCTGAAGCGGAAAGTTTAATTAATAAATGCGCTTATATTACAA
>CAIKOD010000106.1 GCA_903828975.1 uncultured Methanomicrobiales archaeon
TGTGCCTTTGGCTCGCCGCCTTTCTGGAGATAGAAATCGGCACCCTCGTTGAGCGCCTCAATGACCACCTCTTCACGCCCCTTCCCGGTGAAGATGATGAACGGTGTGGTATTCCCTGATGCTTTGAGCTGCTTCAGGAACTCAATCCCGTCCATCTCCGGCATCTGGTAATCGGAAACGACAGCATCAAATTTTTCCCTGAATAGGAGGTCTAAGGCAGCAGGTGCCGAACCTATAGTGGTAACGGTGAAGTCCCCGGATTGCTCAAGGAAAATTCTGCCGATCCCCAGAAGATCGGGTTCGTCATCGACATAGAGGACACGGAGCATATCTACCACTATGTATCATTCCCGGCCATCCGCCACGCCCCCTCCGGCACCGTTATCTCAAACCGTGCACCCTTCCCCGGCTCACCAATTTCTATAATTGTAATCCCGGTTATCGCAAGGATCTCACGGGACAGAAAGAGCCCAAGCCCGGTATTCTTCCCGAAACCCCGGTCAAAAATCTTTTCTTTCTCTCCGACAGGGATCCCATCGCCATCATCTTCGCAGAGAATGATATGTTCATCGCCAGATTCCAGAGCAGAGAACCGGATGGTCGTGATCTTCCCGCCATAGCGTACCGCATTGTCCATCAGGTTGAAAAACACCTTTACAATAAGCTGGTCTGCGAACACCATCGTGCCGGCAGGCATATCATTTACTACCTGGATATCGCCCAGGACTACGTCTTTTGCCGCCATGTCAATGAGACTGCGGGTATCCTGCCATACAGGGGTGTTGACCCCGATACTCTCATAGGTTTTTGTAAACTGGATCATCGCCTGTATCCGTTCGGCGGCGCCGGTAATCTTGTTAAAATAGCTACTGAATGAGGTATCCGGCTGCTTCATCTCCAATAACTCGAGGAAACCCATCAGTACCGTTAGCTGGTTATTGATATCGTGCCGCGTGATACTGGAAAGGAGATTTAGTTTCTTGTTTGCGGTTTCAAGCGCTCCTGAAAATTGCCGGAGCTCCTGCTCGTGGTACCGCATCTCCTCTTCAAGCAGTATACGCTCGGTGATGTCTACAACAAACAACAATATCCCGGTGATAGTTCCCTGGCCATCCCTGACTGGGATCTTATCGGTCTGCACCCAGAGTTGCTCGCCACTGGTTTTGGTCATCTGCTCGATGATCCCGAGCTTTGGGATACCGGAATTGATCACTTCCAGGTCATCCAGGTAATATTTTTCTGCGAGGTCAGGGAAGAGATCATAGGTGCTTTTGCCTTCAATCTGGTCTACCTTCAGCCCAAACACCCGTGCAGCTGCCGGGTTGACCCGGATGAAATTATTCTTCGTATCCTTGTACCAGATCATTGCCGGCGCATAATCGATAATTGCCTTGAGATCTGCACTCAGCAGGCGGAATGCAGCCTCATCCCGTTTGCGGCGGGTGAGGTCCCTGATAATTGCGATCACCATTCTCCTGCCCTGAATGACAATGATATGAGTGCTTACCTCTACCGGAACGATAGTACCATCTTTCCTCCGGTGTTCGGTTTCGAATATGACATCGCCCTTAGTTTTTAACTCCTCGCCGATCTGTTCGAGCGGGAGGCTGTGATAGTTTGTCGTCAGGTCTAGTGGGCTTTTTTCCAGCATCTCTTCCTTGCTATACTGGAGCATGCGGCAGGCGACCTCATTAACATCAATAAATTTCCCGGGAAGACCACTTTCATCTACTTCGTGCAGGTGAATCGCATCATTTGCGGAATTGAAAATTTCCCGGAATTTTGCCTCGCTCTCCTGCACCTGTTTTTCTATCCGTTTCCTGTCAGTAATATCCCGGAGGATATGGACGCTCCCGAGAATTGTACCGGAAGGATTCCTGATAGGAGACACTGTCAGGAAGAAGTCCCCGTTTAAATTATCCTCGTGTATATCTTCAGAATGACTCTGGCTGTCCGTGAGCAACAACTGGTGCGGGCAGATGGCGGGGGGGTTGCTGGTGTGGTGAACAACCTCGTGACATTTCAAGCCGATTGCATCTTCGGGTGAAACCCCAAGACGGTCAGCCATCGCTTTATTCACCTGAACGATCCGGAAATGGTCATCGATAATGGCGATCATATCCGGGACCGCATTGAATGTGAGCTCCCATTGGACCTTCGCCTTGAAAATTTCATCCTGGAACCGCTTGCGCTCAGTAATATCATCCAGAATAGCAACCAGGTACTCCACATTACCCTTATAGTCCCGTACACACCCCGCGGCAAGACTTGTCCAGATTTCACTTCCGTCTTTCCTGATAAAGCGCTTTTCCAACGTGTACTGATCAATTTCACTAGCGAGAATACGATTGAATTGTTCCACGTCCACCGCAAGATCGTCAGGATGTGTCATTTCCTCCCATGTCATGTGGACGATTTCATCCCGGGTATAACCAAGTATTGAACAGAGCCGGTCATTGACCTGGAGCCAGCCTTTCTCTGGAGAGGTGATGGCAATGCCATGTAA
>CAIKOD010000107.1 GCA_903828975.1 uncultured Methanomicrobiales archaeon
TAAAGCGATGGCTGACCGTCTTGGGGTTTCACCCGAAGATGCAATCGGCTTGAAATGTCACGAGGTTGTTCACCACACCAGCAACCCCCCCGCCATCTGCCCGCACCAGTTGTTGCTCACGGACAGCCAGAGTCATTCTGCAGATATTCACGAGGATAATTTAAACGGGGACTTCTTCCTGACAGTATCCCCTATCAGGAATCCTTCCGGTACAATTCTCGGGAGTGTTCATATCCTCCGGGATGTTACTGACAGGAAACGGATAGAAAAACAGGTGCAGGAGAGCGAGGCAAAATTCCGGGAAATTTTCAATTCCGCAAATGATGCGATCCACCTGCATGAGGTGGATGACAGGGGTCTCCCGGGGAAGTTTATTGATGTTAATGAGGTTGCCTGCCGCATGCTCCAGTATAGCAAGGAAGAGATGTTGGAAAAAAGCCCGCTTGACCTGACGACAAACTATCACAGCCTCCCGCTCGAACAGATCGGCGAGGAGATAAAAACAAAAGGGTATGTCATATTCGAGACTGAACATGTAAGAAAAGATGGCATCATCGTCCCGGTAGAGGTAAGTACCCATATCATTGTCATTCAGGGCAGGAGAATGGTTATTGCAATTATCAGGGACCTCACCCGCCGCAAACGGGATGAGGCTGCATTCCGTCTGCTAAGTGCAGATCTGAAGGCAATTATCGATTATGCGCCGGCAATGATCTGGTACAAGGATACGAAGAATAATTTCATCCGGGTCAACCCGGCAGCTGCACGGGCGTTTGGGCTGAAGGTAGACCAGATTGAAGGCAAAAGCACCTCTGATCTCTTCCCTGACCTTGCAGAAAAATATTACCTGGATGACCTGGAAGTGATCAATTCCGGTATCCCAAAGCTCGGGATCATCGAGCAGATGACCAAAACCAGTGGCGACCAACTCTGGGTGCAGACCGATAAGATCCCAATCAGGGATGGCCAGGGAACTATCACCGGGATATTGCTGTTTGTTGTAGACATCACCGGGCGCAAAGAGGCAGAAGAAGCGCTTCGTGAAACAACGGAATATCTCAACAACCTGTTTGACTACGCCAATGCCCCGATCATCACATGGGACCCCGGGTTCTACATCACCCGGTTCAACCATGCGTTCGAGCACCTGACTGGCAGAAACCAGGAGGAAGTGCTGGGGAAGACATTAGACCTGCTCTTCCCGGATGAGACACGAGACGCCTCAATGACATTAATCCGGAAGGCAGTTGAAGGCGAACGGTGGGAGGTCGTTGAGATCCCGATTCTTATCAAAGATGGCAGTGTCCGGACGGTGCTCTGGAATTCAGCCAACCTCCTGGATCCGGAAGGCAGGGTAATCTCCACCATCGCCCAGGGTACTGACATCACCGAGCGCATAGAACTCGAAAAGGAGATAGATTACCATGCACAGGAACTCCAGAGATACTCAACATCACTCGCTATGGCAAATAAGAAACTTACCCTCCTCTCTTCCATCACCCGGCACGATATCAACAACCAGCTGACCGTGCTGATGGGTTTCCTCGAGTTATTGGAGATGAAGCAGCCGGACACCTCATTCAGTAGCTATTTTAACAAGATTTCCGGCGCCGCCGAACGGATACAGGCGATGATCCAGTTTACAAAAACCTATGAAGGTGTCGGTGTCAATGCCCCAGTCTGGCAGGATACCCGCACCCTCATTGACACGGCGGCAAAAGACGTAGTCCTTGGCCATATCCAGGTAGTAAATGATATGCCTGCCGGCACGATGGTGTTCGCAGACCAGCTTATTGTAAAGGTGTTTTTCAACCTGATGGACAATGCCGTGCGCTATGGCGGGAAGATCACGACTATCCGGTTCTCTGCTCTGGGATCTGGCGATGAACATATCATTCTCTGCGAAGATGATGGCGAGGGTATCACGCTTGAAGAGAAGGGGAAGATCTTCGAACGTGGATTCGGGAAGAACACCGGGCTTGGGCTCTTTCTGTCCCGTGAGATCCTTGCGATAACCGGGATTACAATTATAGAAACCGGCGAGCCCGGGAAGGGAGCACGGTTCGAGATGACGGTGCCGGAGGGGGCGTGGCGCATAGCGGGGAAGGGTGCATGATGGCAGTGATCCGGGTCCTCTACGTCGATGACGAACCCGATCTTCTGGGGATCGGTAGAATTTTCCTTGAGCAATCCGGGGATTTCACCGTTACAACTATAGGTTCGGCATCTGCTGCCTTAGACCTCCTCATCAGGGAAAAATTTGATGCTGTCGTTTCCGATTACCAGATGCCGGAGATGGACGGGATCGCGTTCCTGAAGCAGCTCAAAGCATCAGGGAATACCACACCGTTCATCATCTTCACCGGGAAGGGGCGTGAAGAGGTGGTCATTGAGGCGCTCAACGAGGGTGCCGATTTCTATCTCCAGAAAGGCGGCGAGCCAAAGGCACA
>CAIKOD010000108.1 GCA_903828975.1 uncultured Methanomicrobiales archaeon
TCTCTCTGTTATTAAACGAAGGTTTGGGGATGAAATTAAAAGCAGACTCTATAGAAGTCAGGTTAAGGAATTAAAGCTTAAATGCATCGTTTACTCGGTTGACAGATTCTTGAAAAAACAGAGGATTTTCATTACCGACTAGGGTTTCTATAGAGCCGATTTAAAAGTTTCTTGAACGATTTGGCGGTTTGTAAATCCATTCTTTCCAGGCTTTTCTCAAACGTTTTCTCTTTTCTTGCCTGCATATCTTTGGAATGCACCAGAATCCATTTCTGGGGAATCTTCCCATAATCTGACATTGTCTCATAGAATGAATACCGGGTATTCTTGCCGGAATTCAACATTATATCGGCATGTAAGAGCGTTTTAACTTCATTAATTGTGGACGGTACATGGGTTATCTATTGGATATCATGCTCAATTTTCTGATGTTTTCTGCAGTGTAGAGTGTGCTATCGGCGATGAAATTTACATTTTTGGGAATTTGTACGGCGGCCCGAAGTTGTTGAATTGATTCGATCAGATTCTTTTTATCTAAGGCGTTCCCGGAATAGGTCTTTACGAAGAGTGGGATCCCGTGCTGGTTGGTAATTGTGCTGAGCACGAATTGCTTGAGATCTGGGCGGTTGTCCTTGTTGTGGCCATATGTGATCTGGAGATATTCTTCGGGCAGGGTTTCCCGAAGGCTCATTAAATTCAGAGTATTTGGGGATAGTCTCTATTCCAACCTGGGCCGCCCATGCGGCGGGGCGGAGCCCCGGGAGCGTAGTTTAATTTTAGAACAACCCTAAATCGTTAGAAGTTATTAGAGCATTTCTACAGAGCCAATTTGTAGATTTTTGGTAGTGGTTTCCGAATTATTCTGACAACCAGGAGTCAGGGTTATGCTGCCAGTGCCCAGTACACGGCGAGCGCAAAAAGCCCGCCTCCGAGAGTACCAATGACATTTGTCCCGGCATTCCCAATATAACCGCGGTTTTCTATAAGGGCACCGGCGAGGCTGTCAATATTGGTCCCGACAACTCCTGCAATGCTGCAGATCAACAGGGTCGAAATGTCGATGACCCCAAGAAAAAAGGCCGTGGCTGATATGCCAATGGCACAGATTAAGGCCGCCATCTCACCAAGCAGGGTGACACCGCCGTTTGTCCCGGCAGGTACTTTTTTACCGGTGGTGATCATGTATGGCGTGCCTCCGGTTACCCCGATCTCGCTCGCGACGGTATCTGCTGCAGCGGTTGCCACGCTACCGACAAACATTGCAGCAAACGCCGGGTTCTGGGTAACACCGAATAATATTGCAGCGGCAGCAGAAACGCCACCGTTAGCAAATACGTTCCGGTACCCGCGTGCACCGCCGCGGTTCTGCTCGACACCGAATTTTTCTTTCTCGGCATACCGGTAACGGGTGCAGGCTGACCCGGCGATAAAAAAGGCAAGCATGATGAGAAACCATCGCACGTCCGCGAACACGATCAGGAGGACCCCAAGCAACGCCGCCGAAAATAGGCCCGAAAGGTCTGCCGTTTTAAAACGGTAGGCAAAATAACCAAATCCGAAGGCAATGATCACCGCCACTGATATCAGTGGAACACTTACCTGGTAATTCAGGTCACTGAAGAGGAGCATCGTCATCGAGATCCCCAGGGTCTCGACCATGAGTGCATCGTCACGGTCACCAAGGATCACTTTCAGGAGGACTGCAACGATAATGCCCATAAGCATGGTAAGGGGGGCAGGTTGTGGGAGATACAGGATGTTCTGAAGGTACATTGTATACAGGGTGATCAGGACTGCACTCGCAGCAGCGACCAGCGTGTAAGCAAAGTATGACCTTACATTCTCACCGACCGACCGGAATACCAGTTCCCCAATCACAACAAATGCAAGGGTACAGGAGAAGATGAAGAGAGGTATAAGCCCGATGCCGTAAAAAATCGCCAGTGCGATGATGGAAAGGGAAAAAAACTTGGTCTTCTGTATCAGGAGGAGAATAAGCGCAAAGAGCACGACGATTATCGAGAAGAACCAGGGGGGCTGCACAAACGGTGCAACCACTATGCACGCGATTGCAAGGACTGCGGCAACCCGTTCACCTAGCTTATCCATCATTGTTCAGCTATTCGACTGGATTGCATTAGAGCTTTCTTCTTGGGCCATGTGGCAAAATTTCATGCTACCAAAGAAAATCACGTTGTTTTTAAGAATGTCCACCTCTGCATTCGATTACTATATGTGATAAAAAGACAGATAATCAGGAGATGTCATCACATGAATTCCCGAAGACATATGATTATGCCGAAGTAGAGCCCCGTTGGCTGAATATATGGCGCGATGAAGACAATTATTTTGATAAAAACTCAAAGAAACCCCAGTTTGTCATCGATACACCGCCGCCCTACCCTACCGGCAACTTTCATATCGGGAATGCCCTTAACTGGTGTTATATCGATTTTATCGCCCGCTACAAGCGGATGCAAGGGTTTAATGTGATGTTTCCCCAGGGCTGGGACTGCCACGGTCTCCCAACCGAGGTGAAGGTTGAGGAGACACATGGCATTACAAAAAATGACGTCCCGAGGGAAGAGTTCCGAAACATGTGCCGTGACCTGACGCTTGCGAATATCGGGAAAATGAGAACGACCCTACGGAGGATGGGGTTCTCGGTTGACTGGTCGAATGAATATATCACGATGATGCCGGCATATTACAAAAAGACCCAGCTCTCGTTCCTCCGTATGTTTACATCAGGCTATATCTACCAGAGTGAACATCCGGTCAATTTCTGTACCAGGTGCGAGACGGCCATCGCATTCGCTGAAGTTACCTATGAGAGCAGGGAGACGCATCTCAATTTTTTTGATTTCGATGGGATCGAGATAGCGACCACCAGGCCTGAACTCCTCGCAGCCTGCGTGGCCGTTGCCGTGCACCCCGGTGACGAACGCTATAAGAGTATCTGGAATACCAGTCTTAAAGTCCCCCTTTTTGGTCACGAAGTACCGGTCGTGGTCGATGAAGTAGTAGATCCCACGTTTGGTTCCGGGGCCGTGATGATCTGTACATTCGGGGATAAACAGGACGTTCACTGGTGGAAACAACACAATCTTGCATTACGGAAGGCAATCGACAGAAAAGGCACAATGACGGGGATTGCAGGTAAATACGAAGGGATGTCCTCATCTGAATGCAGGGAGGCGATCCTCGTCGATATGAAATCCTGCGATATCCTTTACAGGCAGGAGCCGCTTGAGCAGCGGGTGGGGGCCTGCTGGCGCTGTAAAACTCCGATCGAGATCATGAGTGAACGCCAGTGGTTCGTGAAGATACACCCTGATGAAATTTCAAAGGCGGCGCATGAAGTTAGCTGGAACCCAGGGCACATGTTACTCCGGATGGAGAACTGGGTCGGCCAGATGGAATGGGACTGGTGCATCTCCCGGCAGCGGATTTTTGCCACCCCGATCCCGGTATGGTTCTGCAGCAGGTGCGGGAATATGGTATTTCCTGACGAAAAAGACCTCCCGGTTGATCCTACCACTACCAAGCCGGACCATCCCTGCCCGAAATGCGGGTCAACGGAATTCTCCGGGGAAGTGGATGTGCTCGATACCTGGATGGACTCTTCGATTTCAGTACTCAATGTAACAGGCTGGGATGGGTCTGGTAACCCGCCATATTTCCCAGCCCAGATCAGGCCCCAGGGCCATGACATCATCAGGACATGGGCATTCTACACGATACTCAGATCAGTAGCCCTTACCGGGCAGCGTCCATGGGAGCAGATCCTTGTCAATGGCATGGTTCTTGGCGAGGACGGGTTCAAGATGAGCAAGAGCCGTGGCAACATTATCGAGCCCTTTGAAATAGTGGAGAAATATGGGGCTGATGCACTGCGGCAATGGGGTGCAATGGGGGCTGCAACCGGTTCGGATATCATGTTCAACTGGAATGACGTCGTATCGGCATCGAGGTTCCAGACAAAGATGTGGAATATCACCCGTTTCTCTCTCATGCAGATCGAAAAGGAAGAGATTGGGCCCGATGCAAAGGTAACGGCACTGATCGACCGCTGGCTCCTTGGAAAACTGTCAGACACCATTGCTGAAGTGACAGATGCGATGGAACAATTCCAGTTTGATCGTGCATTAAAATGCATCAGGGAGTTTGCCTGGGAAGTACTGGCTGACGAGTATATCGAGCTGGTCAAGGGCAGGCTGTACACAGGTGGAGCGGACCGTGAGAGTGCATGTCTCGCACTCAGGACCACCTTCGACTCGCTATGCCGGATGCTGGCTCCGTTCACCCCCTACTTTGCTGAAGAGTGCTATTCTTACCTTTCTTCTACCAGTGTCCACAAACAGGAATGGACAAAATTTACCTATGCAGACGAGGAGGCACTGCGGGAAGGTGAACTCCTTGTGAAGGTGGTATCTGAACTGAGACGCTACAAACATGATCAGGGAATGGCCCTGAATGCCCCTCTTGGGAAGGTGACCATCTATGCCATACACGGTATCGATGACGCAGGAGACACCTCCCGGACACTGAATGCAGAAGTCCTGTGGAGCAATAACAGGGCTGACCTTGAACAGGTGGTTTGTGATGTACAGTTCAACCTTGGTGTGATCGGTCCTGCACTCCGGAAACAGGCAAAGGCATTCATGGATGCAGTCAGGGATCTTCCGAAAGACCAGCTGATCAGCCCGCCGTCCACAATAATGGCGGGTGGAGAGGAAATTCCAGTACCACCGGGTGCATTTTCACCAAAATATGCGTACATGGTCGGGGGAGAGAAAGTGGACGTGGTTAATGTCGGTGACGTGATTGTGACCGTGCAGCGGCCGACCTGATGACATCGGCAACAAACTGCTGAATTTCCTTTTCATCTTTTTCTGCGTCCACCACGATAAACCGCGAGGGGTCTTCCCGTGCGAGTGCCAGGTAATTGTCCTGGAATTTTGAGAGGAGTGAGGCATATTCGAAATGTTCCTTCCTGCCACGTCCTGAACACCGGAACAGGGCTATCTCTATGGGGAGTACCAGGAGAACTGTCAGGTCGGGAACGATTGTCCACCCGGTATGTACCTGCCTGATCCAGGCGAGGGGGTCAGGTACCAGGCCTTCGAGGGTCACCTGCTGGTAGGCATACCGGCTGTCTGTATAGCGGTCGGAGATAACAAGCTGGTTTTTTTCTAAGGCCGGACGGACCACGGTGGCCAGGTGAACAGCATGATCTGCAACAAACAGGAGCGCCTCGGCAACCGGATCGATCTCCTCGGCAATTGCACGCCGCACTGAATTTCCTACCCACGTCTCCCCGGGTTCACGGGTCATCACGGGTGCGAGATCTGCAAGAGATCCTGATAGCGAGGCCACGAGGCTGCTCTTACCACTGCCATCAATTCCTTCAATCGTGACTAACAGAATATACCCCTCCTGATCATTTCCAACGGTATGGAATTGGTATGAAGCGCGGTCGCAACAATCGCACCGTCAAACCCGGAATTCCCAAGCATTTCCAGGTCTTCTACCGATGCCACCCCCCCGCCCCAGAGGAGCCTTCCAGAAAAGGACGCTCTCATTTGTATCAGCCGCTCCTGGTCCAGTCCCTTCGATGTACCGACCCCGCTGATATCAAGCAGGATACAGCCATCAAAACATAATTTATCCGCAGACCGGATATATTCCACCGGGTCTCTCCCGGACGGGATTACCTTCCCTTCTTTCATGTCGATACTCAGGTATCCTGATTTGTAACGGGTTAAATCGTTGCCAGCAGTTTCTGTGCCGATCACATTCTCAAAATGGTCAAGGGCAAGCAGGTCTTCCGGGCCCCTGCACCCCCTGTCAGCATAGCAATGTCGGACAAGCTGGTTGCACCGGGCGAGTAGCCTGTCATGTGACCCCGCACCTGCAATTCTGTCGAGATCAGCCAGGTAGATCGACCGGGGCCTGATGTGACAGATAAACCCTTCCGGGTCAGCAACGGGTGAGGCCCCCCAGGTAAGCGGTCGGTAATTCATACGGTCGCCACGCTCACCATGGACAACGAGCCCGTCCTTCAAATCCATTGCGAGAACAAGTTCCATGCCAGAACGCAATCACTATTAGGATAAAAGATCATTAAACTCTATGCAATTACTGGTCAGCCCGCAGGATATTCCGGAAGCAAGGAGGTCTCTTGCCGCTGATATCATCGATGTAAAAAAGCCCTCTGAGGGTTCGCTCGGGGCGAACTTTCCCTGGGTGATCAGGGAGATCAAGGCTCTCTCAACCAAACCGGTGAGTGCAGCGATTGGCGATTTTGATTATAAACCCGGTGGTGCGAGCCTGGCAGCCTATGGAGCGGCCTGTTCAGGGGCAGACTATATCAAGGTAGGGTTGATGTTTGACGGGATAGATAAGGCATCAGACCTTATTGAGTCAGTTGTAAAAGCGGTAAAAGATGAGTTCCCGGAAAAACGCGTTGTGATATCTGCATATTCGGATTACGTGCGACTCGGGAGCATCTCCCCGTTTGATATGGCTCCCCTCGTTGCGAAAGCAGGAGCTGACCTCGCGATGATTGACACCGGGATCAAGGATGGAAAGAGCACGTTCGATTTTATGGACGAGGCGACACTGACCCGCTTCACATGGAAAAATCATGACCTCGGCATCGGCACCGCAATTGCCGGTGCAATGAAAATGGAAGATATACCTGTATTGAAACGTATCAACCCCGATATCATCGGGGTCAGGGGAATGGTATGCGGTGGTGACAGGAATGCATCGATCCGCGAAGACCTCGTCCAGAAACTGGTAGCGATGGTGAAGTAAATGTTTATTGAAAAACTGGAAACTGCAACGCTTGCTCTTACTTTTGATGATGTCCTCCTGATACCTGCGGAGTCCTATACCGATCCTGACCAGACCGTAGTGACCTCGCGGTTCTCCACGAATATTCCCCTCAACGTCCCGCTCGTCAGTGCCGCCATGGACACGGTTACCGAGTCAATGATGGCAATTGTACTGGCACATGAGGGTGGTATCGGCGTAATTCACCGGAATATGTTACCCGACCATGAAGTTGAGGAAGTCAGGGCAGTAAAACAGGCCGAAGAGCTGATCGAACGGAAGGTGCTCACGGTAGGCCCTGATTCAACCGTAGCCGATGTGGAACGCCTTATGAACGAGCACCGGATCGGCGGGGTGCCGGTCATCGATGCCGGGAAAATTATCGGTATTGTAAGCCGGCGGGATGTCCGCGCGATCGCATCCAAACGAGGGACCGAACGGATAGAGGCGATAATGACGCGTGACCCTATCACTGCGGACGTCGATATCACCATGGACCAGGCGCTTGAGACCATGTACACCAACAAGGTCGAGCGCCTGCCGGTTGTTGACCAGAAGGGAAAGCTGATAGGGATCATCACGATGCAGGATATCCTTGAAAAACGCCAGTACCCAAAAGCGACACGGGACAGCAAAGGTAACCTTCGTGTCGCTGCGGCAGTCGGCCCCTTCGACTTTAACAGGGCAATGCTCCTTGACGAGGCCGGTGCCGATGCTCTGGTAGTGGACTGTGCGCACGGCCATAACATGAAGGTCGTTGCAGCGGTGAAAGATATCAAAGCAAGTGTAAAGGCGGACGTTGTGGCAGGAAATATCGCGACCGCACAGGCGGCCCGCGAGCTCGTTGACCATGTAAACGGCCTGAAAGTTGGGATTGGTCCCGGGTCTATATGTACGACACGGATAGTCGCCGGTGTAGGGGTACCACAGATTACCGCTATCGCAGCGGTTGCGGATGTAGCCCGGCTGTCTGACGTCCCGGTAATTGCGGACGGCGGTGTCAGGTACAGCGGGGATGTCGCCAAAGCAATTGCAGCAGGTGCCGATTCAGTAATGATGGGCAGCCTGTTTGCCGGGACGGATGAAGCTCCCGGGAGGGTCATTACGATTAAGGGCCGGCGGTACAAGCAGTACCGTGGCATGGGTTCACTCGGCGTCATGAGCTCGGGGGTCTCAAGCGACCGGTACTTCCAGCCAAAGGATATCGGGAGAACAAAATTTGTTCCTGAAGGCGTGGAAGGGGTCACACCCTACGTGGGCAATGTTGCGGACATCATCTACCAGCTCGTGGGAGGACTGAAATCTGCAATGGGTTACACAGGGTCGAAGAATATAGGGGAAATGCATGAAAAGGCTGCACTCGTCAGGATTACCCCGGCCGGACATTTCGAGAGCCACCCCCATAATATCCTGATCACCGATGAGGCACCCAATTACCGGATTAGCGATTGAGTAGTAATTTTTTATTTCCTTTTTTAATTGACCAGAGTCACGGATGATATAATCCTGGAACCAGTAGATCCGGCATTAAATTCTCTTCGCAGGTGGTGAAGGGGAAAAAAGGGAAAACAGGCCTCATATGACTCGCTGGGCACGGCTGCGGCGTATGGTGGGCGCGTAATACCCGGGGTTTGGATGTATTACCGGGAGTGCACGACATCATTGTTCTCCGACAAGTCCTTTCCAGATCGGGCCGTCGAAAACACCGTCCTTTGCCTCCTCTTCCATCTCCAGAAAGAGCGAGAACGGCACGGCAAAGGTGAACATATGCGCAGGGATAGTCTTGCCCACACTCTCCCGTGCGGAGAGATCCGTGTATCCGAGCACTGCCCTGGGGTGCTCCTTCTTCGCCTCTTCGTACACAAACGCCCCGATCTGCTGGCAAGCGGCCATGGGTGGGACTCGTACCGGATCGGTGCCCTCACAGACAGCCCCGACGAGCGTGACGAGCCCGGTGATCTGTAGTGGGCCGGCAACAAAGACTACGACAACAGGGCGCTCACCGGGTTTCACTTTGCTTAATGGGGTGAAAATCACGAACTTCTCGGCAATGTCCGTGATCGGCAGGTCAGTGGTCATGAACTTTTTTGCCTTCGCTGTATTCTTATGAAGGCGCTCACCGTGAAGGAACTTGGCCCGCTCCCGTTCTGGAAGGTGCTGAACCATCGCACAATAGGCTTCCGGATTTTTGCTGCTTTCTGCTCCTTTTACGAAGAATGAGGCCATAAATTCGACCCCGGCACCACCGAAGGCATCATAGTACCCGTTACCGAAACCAAGTCCTGCCCGGGCACCGGGACAGCCATAACTCTCCCGGTCGAAGACAGCGGTCTTTCCCTTCATTGCCACCTGTGCAAAAAACGGCATGATACAGCCGAATCCGTGCTGTTTTATCTGCAGTGCACCCTCGGGTTTTATATTGCTCCAGAGAATTGCCACGGGTTCTTGGTCAAGCCGGAGTTTTTCTGCGGTAATGCTCTTCATATCATTCCATCTTCATGGATAGTTGACTGTGCAATAATAACGGATGAACCGCCACCCTATAAATAGATGACTATTCAACTAATTGTAAGGTCTGGAGAAAATGGGTCTTAACGGCGAAGAATCGGTAACTCAATGGATTTCGGATATTGAAGTACCGGCGGCATTGATTTCGTACACCTATCGTACAATTCAGAAATCATTTGCAAAAGAACTGGCACCCTATCATATCGGATGGGGACACTTTGCGATCCTGGTCTCCCTCTACGAGATGGAAGGCCGCAGTCAGGATAGCCTTGCATTATCCCGGGGATTTGATAAAACGATGATTGCAAAATCCGTTGTGAGGCTGGAGGAGGAGGGTTTTGTCCGCCGCGAGATTGATCAGGACGATAAACGGGTGAAGCGGCTGTATCTTACGGAAAAAAGCCGGAGTTTCCGCCCGGAGATGGAACGAATCGGTTACCGGTTGAATGGACTTCTCCTCAGGGATTTCGATGCTGATGAATCTGCGTTGGCAATGAGGGACTTAAGGAAGATCGCGTTGAATGCATCGGAACTTTAACAGGGATTTTCCAGGTCTGGCAGGGCAAACGTATAGATTATACTATTCATGACGGAATCTACTCAATCTTCATAGTCCCTGTCTGAACTGCAATCAACTCAGTTCAGCTGAATTCCATCGGATCATCATTATTCAGGTTATCGACGAATATCAGGCATACATCTACTTCAGGGTGTACCGGGAAGACAAGTTACTTTAAATATAGTAAAACCTAACATAAGGTTATTAATGCTCGACAGCATCGAAGTTGCCCGTGTTCTGGATATCCTTGGAAACAGGAACCGAAGACGGATTATTGAACTCCTCCGGGATAAACCGTGCTTTGTCACAGAGATCTCTGACAGGCTTACACTCTCCCCGAAAGCAGTAATCGAGCACCTGCAGATGATGGAACGCGAAGAGATCCTTGCATTCCGGATGGACGAGAGACGGAGAAAATACTATTTTCTTTCTAACGACATCAGCATCGTGGTGAGCCTTCAGAAACAGGAACGGTCTGATCTTTCCAGGGAGAGCGATGCCGGGACGAAATTCTGGCGGTCACTGCTTACACTACGGAAGATGGTACAGGCCAGGGACGAACTCGTTTCAAGGATCGGTCACCTAGATAACGACATCGGGGAGCAGATGCGTGAGATCGAAAAAAGAGGGAAAAATATCCTTCACAACGAAACAGAACTCGATCTGGTGATTGCACTTTCCTATTACCATCTCACGCTACCCGAGCTTGCCGAGCTGACGGGTAAAGAAGAGGTCGAGATCATCCCGGCTGTCGAAGGCCTGGTCACCCGTGGGATCATCGAGCAGGAAGGTTTCCAATATCGTATCTGTGATATGTATGCCGAATAAAGAAAACCCTTATGATGATTTTCTCAAGTCCCTCGCAAAACTGGTAGAAGATATCATGAAGGACCTGACCGACGATGAGCATGCAAGGTTTATCGGTTGTACGATCATTGCAGGGGGAGCCAGCGGGACACCTCCTTTCTTCCCGGGGATGCAGGATAACAGCAGGGAGATCGGGTATGAAATCATCGAATCCGATGAACGGATATTTATAACCACGCAACTGCCACCTGACATAAAAAATGCCCCATATGCGGATATAGACCCGGATTCAGTACGGATCTGTATCGATGACCTTGATGCACTGATCCCGCTGCCGGTACGTATCGACGTCATCCACAGCTTTTACATCGTCAGGCACGGGGTAATGGATATCGTGTTGAAAAAAAAGCCCTATTCCCCTGACATTTAGTTGAATTGTTCAGGTTATTCGCTATTCTGAATGGTAACGAAAGGAATTATAAAAGAGCCGGGCTTTTTAGATGTGCTTCAAACCTTTCAGGCAGTGTATAAAATTCTAACAATTCATCACGCTCCCGGGGCTCATAGCCCACCGCTTCGGCTACCCCGGTTGTGATAAGGGATGATCTCCAAATTTGGCTCTGTTGAAATGCTCTCAAATCTTTCTTGATGATTTGGGCATTCCAAATTCACCCACGCTCCTGGGGCTCCGCCCCGCCGCTTTGGCTACCCTGGTTGGGATAGGGAATTACCTTTAAATCTCTGAAATTTTTAGGAATACTACAGTTGAACCCTGCCCAAAGGATATCTTAATGGGGGTGGGACAGGGAGGAGGTGAAACCCCCTCCTGTCTACGTATTTTCTCTTCTGTTTTTAAACACGCAGGGTTTTAACAAGGCCTTTTTTTAAAAAACACTTACAGGAATGTCAACAGAGCATTCAGTATGTAAAAAAGGGTTACAGGTCCCCGGATTACCCGGGATACCGCGTCAGACCTTCACATGGGCATCTGTTGTTGCCCATTCGGTAATTTTCCGCTCTTTCCGGTCATATTCATGGAACTGGCGGAGTGAGACCGTGAGATCCCTTGTGAAAGCAAAGTACCCAATCTGGGTACTGCGACAAAGTTTCATCGCCATGTCCATCAGACCACGGGGGTCAGGTCTCGATTCACCAAGCCATATATGGAAGATATTTCCCCCGTCCACGATCGGAAAGAAGACATGTTCAATCTCCATGCGCTGTGCGAGTGTAATCCTTGCCCCGGGGGCGACATGTGTCCCGTTCGTATAGTAAATGGGGAGGTCACGGGTCGTCCCTATCCTTTTCAGTGAACCTTCGAGGTCTCCTTTGACAACTTTCTTTGCGGGTTCACGGAAGTCCTTGTTGAGCAGGTCTGAAACAGCGAAACGCTGGCCCGTTGTCTCGGCGGGGGTCCTTGCGAGCGCAATGGTCATCAAATGTTTCTCTGACAGTTCCCTAGCATAGAGTTCCATCTCGGTCATCGCACGCACCGCGAGTTTGAATGCCTCTTTCGATTCGTGCAGTTGTGACCCGACGTGGGCCTGCACCATCTCGTTGACGCCGACAATCCCTATCGTGTAGACCAGTCCCTCGAGGTCTACGGCAATTGCACCGCGTTCTCCGGTAATCGGGTCTTTTGGCCTCTGCATCGCAAATGGCATCCTCCCATGTGCCCGGATAATTTCAAGCCAGCGCCGCTTGATATTGAAAACCTCAACTGCCACATCCATCATCAGGCGGAGTTCAGAAAAGAGCCGTCCGTCATCTCCTTCAGCCTTATACGCAGCACGGGGACAGTTTAAGGAAACGACCTGCCAGGAACCCATCGAAAAATGACGGCCATCCTCGAAATTCAACTTCTTATCAAAATCAGAGTCGTCTTCCGCAACACAGGAGAACTGGTACGCGCAACACTGGTAACAGGAGATCCCTTTTCCTGCACCACGATAAGCCGGCATCTGGTTATCATAGTAGGGTGTGCCGAATTTTGAAGCCAGTTCGAACGTCAGAAGGTAGAGGTCGCTATAGGTAGGGAGATCAGGATGTGCCATGTTATATTCGGTCATCTCCTTCATGAAATCCGGTTCGATGCTGATTTCCGGTTTCGGAAAGGAAAACGGCTTCCCCCATGAGTCTCCTTCCAGCATGACCTCCATGAGCCCCTTGAAGAGGAGCCGTACTTCACGCTCGAATTCCTGGTAGGTCCGTTTTGGTGCGGCTTTTCCGTCCCAGATCTTCCCCTTGTAGACACAGGGCTTGTCTTTCCAGAGCGCCGGTACACCCGGGCATAGCTGAACAGATGAAAATACGAGCTGGCCTCCACGAGCAACCATCATCTGGGTCATCTCGTAGACAAACATCTGCATCATCTGCCTGATCTCGCTATAGGGCAGCCCTTCGAAATAAGGTGCCAGGAATGTCAGAAAATTATAATAGCCCTGCCCACCTGCAAAATTCGTCTGGGCGCTCCCGAGTGCCTTGACCGCATGGAGCACGGCAACTTCTGCGCGCCTTGCGGGTCCGGCTACTGATGCTTTTGTACCATTCCCGTCAGGCATGAGCCCGTAGTAAAAGAAGTACCGGAGGTCCCAGTCCTGGCAGAACGGACGTGTCCCGAAATACTCAAGGTCGTGGATATGGATATCGCCCCTCAGGTGATGGTCCGCAAGTTCGGGGGGCAACTGCAGGAGGTACTGTTCCTTACTGATCTTGTCCGCCTTCTTCTTATGAGAGGTCTCAGCGTTTTCCTGGAGGTTGGCATTATCTTTTGCCTCAAATCCCCGCCCCACATCAATCAGGTGCGCATCGTATACCGGTGTACCAACCCTTGTGCAGACATTCCTGTATTGGACAAGTCCCCGCTCCAGGAGCGAGATATTCATAATTTCGCGGATCAAAGGCCCTGAAAGGGATTGTAGTCCCATAGACAGAATTCTTCGTTCCACCGAAAGCGCGATCTCCCGGGCGAGTTCCTCATCCGCGCTTTTATACCCGTAAAATGTCTCAACGAGACGGGTTTCCTCCACGATCTGGCAGACGATCCGCTCCCGGTCCCACTCGATGATATGCCCGTCCGAGGTCCGGACCGGTGGTAACGGGGGGATGAATATGCCATCAAGGGTCTTCTGGCGGGTATCGCGCTTCTGCATTATGCACCTGCAAGTAATTGTGTGACTTTTTCTTCCCTGACATGTCCCCCTGAAAAGAGATCATGGGATGTGAGGAAGTTGTCACCGTTCTGGAGGACGGGGGCCTCGCTGACAAATATTCCATTGATACGGAGTTCGGTCAGTGATTCGGCCGTGGACATGTCCCTCTGCTGGTATGGGACCCCATGTCCTGTTAAATATTCTTTTAATAGTTCGCAGTTGGGACAAAGCTCAAGTGTATAGATGGTCAGTTGCGGTGAATCTGCCAATATATCACCCCCCTATCTCACGTACAATAGCGCTTAATTTTAAAAAAGTGTTCGATAGTTTTCCGGGACGGAATAAGAAAATTAATTATTTCCATACCGGCTACAAGATATAACAATGCAGGAGAAAGGAGGGGCACATCATCGTCAGGGCATTTGTAGCAATCGACCTGTCACCGGACATACGTGAGAAGATGCGTGAAGTCCAGGAGGCAATCCGGCAGAGCAGGGCACGACTTAGTCTTGTTGATCCTTCCATTATTCATATAACAATAAAATTTCTCGGGGAAATTGAGGCAACGAGGGTCGGACAGGTAAGCGGGGCACTCCGGGAGATCAGGATTGAACCGTTTGAGCTCTCAATAACGGGTGTTTCCACAAATAGCAACCGGAACCCCCGCGTTGTATGGGGGACGGTGGGGGACAGGGGGGAATGCGGGCACCTCTTTGAACTGGTTGAAACGGCACTCGCTGCCACCGGATTTCCGCGGGAGCAGCGCGGGTTCACACCCCACGCTACAATCGCGAGAGTGAAAGAGTTTGACCCGTCCCTTATGCAGTCAATCCGGCCATACCTTTCAGAAACACTTGGAGAATGTCATATCTCCGGGTTCTGCCTGAAAAAAAGCACCCTTACACCAACCGGGCCGGTGTATGAGAACATTACGGAGGTCACATGGTAACAAGATCTGCACTTGAAACATCAGTGCTCTCCAGAATCAGGCCGCAGGCTGAAGAAAGGGTGCATATCCATACGGTAGCAGGAATGCTTATTGATTCAGTCAACCGGAGCGGGAGTGCAACCGGGATGATCGTAGGATCAGTTGCACGTGATACATGGATCCATGGTGACCGGGACCTCGATATTTTTATGCTGTTCCCACCGGACCTCCCAAGGGAAGAACTGGAGACAGAGGGCCTTGCTCTTGCAAGGAGGGTTGCGGAATCCGGGGGAGGGACCTACCGGGAAAAATATGCAGAACACCCGTATATCAACGCAACAATCGATGGCCTTGATGTAGACATTGTCCCCTGTTACGCTGTACCTGATGCAGCGGCGATCCGGAGTGCCGTGGACAGGACACCCTTCCATACCCGGTATATAAAAGACCGGATCCGCACCCTTATCGATGATGTGCTCCTCCTTAAACAATTTGCAAAAAATGGCGGAATTTATGGTTCTGACCAGATGACCGAAGGGTTCTCCGGGTACCTTTGTGAACTCCTTGTGTTGCATTACGGGGGTTTCATCCCGCTTCTTATAGCCGCTTCGGACTGGTGGCCGGGAGTCCTTATCGATAGTTCAGACCACCGGACAAAGACATTTCATGAACCACTGATCGTGGTTGACCCTGTAGACCCCGGTCGAAATGTATCTGCCTCGGTATCACTCACCCGCATGTGTGAATTTATTGAGCTGTGCAGGGGTTATCTCGAGCGGCCCGGGAAAGGATTTTTTTTCCTTCCCACCCCTCATGTTGAATCCAATGAAAAGGCCGGGATGCTTGTGGAAAAACGTAAAACCACAATCTACACGCTGACATTCCCGACACCACCGTATATCGAGGAGATTGTTGTCCCCCAGCTCCGCAAAAGTCTCGATGCGATCTCCGCGCTACTTGCCCGGCATGAATTTGTCGTTAACCGTGCGGCCTGTTGTATGCACACGGACCGGTGCATGCTGCTGTTTGAACTGCTCACCGGTTCACTGCCACCCGTAACACGCCATTTCGGTCCGCCATTGTGGGCCAGGGAAAATGCGAGGCAGTTTTCTGGAAAGTATATCAGGGGAATGGAAGAAGGACGCCTTTTTTCAGGCCCGTATATCGAAAACGGGATATATGTCGTTGAACTTGAACGGCGCTATTCAACCGCAGGGGACCTTCTGGCATCCCCCGATCTTCTGGAGGTTGGACTCGGACGCCACGTAAAGGCGGAAATCCGGGAGGCCCTATCAGTTAAATGCGGTCTTGACTGCATGGAACGGGAGTTTGCCACATTTATCACCACATTTCTTGAAAAGACATCTCCTCTTACACAGATCAGGCAACAGGAGAACAGGGATTAGGGGTTTTAGGTACCAGACCACAATTTTTTATCAGGGGTTTCCATAAATACCTAAAGTTACGTTGCCTGTCATCAGGTCCTGGCTTTGAGATAACTTCATATCTCCCCAGATTAGAAGATTCAATAATTAAATCCCGTAAGGACTCCGGAGTAAGGCATGAAGCCTTCCACGGGTACCAACGGGTGGAGGAGCATGAACACTGAGGATGCCTTATCGAGAACCTCGATCATTGTCATCGTACTATCGATTATTTTGATTGTCGCCGCTGCAGGGGTAATGATTTTTTTCTCGTCGAGCCCTGACAAAGTTCCGCGTATGAATGCAACGGTTGAGGCATCGGGGAACGTGGTATATCTCTATCATGATGGTGGGGACCAGTTTCCAAAGGACCGCCTCCTGGTCCGGATAAACGGGGAGGATGTCCCCGACAGCCAGGTATCACTACTTCACTCGCAGGACTGGCCATGGACTGCTGGAAAGACCATTAAAGTCCAGTATTCCGGAAGTACAAGCCCAAATACGGTTCAGGTGATCTACCGGAACGGTCAGAAACAGACCGTAGTAGTTTCGCAACAATTGCATGGTAGTTCCCCGACCCCGGTTACCGCCCTGGTTACCAACCCGGTCACGGTTGTGCCAACGGCACCATCTTCCACCGTTGAACCCGGCGTTACTCCAGGAGAGATCATACCAGTACAAACACACGTAACCCCGGGTATCCTGCCTATAACGATGGTCATCCCACAGGTTACCCCTACACCCCCACGTGCAGATTTTGTTGCAATGCCTACTTCGGGGCAGCTCCCGTTCGATGTGCAGTTCACAGACCTCTCAACAGGCATCCCCACAAAATGGGCATGGAATTTTGGAGATGGAAGTGTATCAACAGAACGGACCCCGTTACACAGGTATTCCACCCCCGGCAGTTATACCGTAAGCCTCGTGGTAGAGAATAAATTCGGGTCGGATAAAAAGTCCATCCCGGGATATATCTCGGCCGGCATTGCACCGGTAGCGAATTTTGCAGCTTCTCCCCGGGATGGTACTGCACCACTGGAAGTCCATTTCACTGACCTTTCAACAGGGCAACCCGTGGTATGGTCATGGAACTTTGGTGACGGAATGAAATCCTCCGAAGCAAATCCAACACACATCTATTCGTCAGGAGGTTCCTACCCGGTGACCCTCACGGTTGCAAATTCTTATGGGGCAGATACACGGATCCAGAATTCCTATATTTCAACAACCACTTCACCCAGCCACGATGTGTATCTCTATGGAAGTACTTCCGGCTACCTTGCACCTGAAGGATATATTACCTGCACAGTCACTACCGCAGACTCCTGGGTCAAAATTGCAGGGAGAATTTACCGGTTCATACAGGGCGATAACGTCCAGCTCATCATCATGGACACGTCATCTGGTGAGATAGATGTATCTTCGTCCGCCATCACCGGGTTCAACTTTAATAAAGTAGACCTGTATGTCAATGGAGTCCTGGTCCAGAAAGGAATTGTCACTGCTATTGACATCACAGGGTACCAGAATTACCGTTCATCAACGACCCTCATCATTCCCGCAGGAGATAGCACTACCGTATTCTTTGCGGACGGACACAGGACACTTATCAGCCCGGGACAGCAGGTTATCATCAGGAACTTCAAACCCGACTCAACAGGCAGAATGGTCTTTACAAAAACGACCGGTGAAGTATTCTACAAAGGTGGCGCTGAGTCCTGGCAGCTGGTATAATTCAATAATCAGGCGCATTGAAAAACATGGGTCCCCGGGCGTGAGTTCCGGGAAGGATATTTTTTTTGGTCAGGATACGATGGGATTTAAGGTTATATCCCATGTGGGGCATCGGATAGCAGGTATTTTTGTAGCCTGTTCCGAAATAGTTATACGACAAAAGATCGCATCAGATAAGCAGATGGGATATGTCGTCGTAATAAAAACAACGGCAAACCCCGAAATATTGTCACATCTCCTGTTGTACTAATGCGCTGGATCCATACCCGGTATAACAGGGAGAATCACAATTTTTCCAGCATGAGAGGTTCAACATCATGAAGAACAGATTGTTTGTCGTTATACTCGCTCTTACCATTTTTGGTATGGTCCTTACCCTACCCGTATCTGCAACAGATCAACCTGTTTCATCCGCATCACGAGAGAAAGTCATCATATATGCGACTAATTTTACGACAAACCCATTATGGCAGACGAACAATCCAACACGCTATTACTGGGAGCCGCAGAAAGGGATGTACCACTACCTTGTACAGCCCGGTACAGGGGGCTATTCATTTGTCCCTGTGGATTACAACGAGGAGTCATTCACCCTTGAATATGATTTTTACCCTGTTAGGACCGATAAGGAACTATCGTTCCAGTTCGGTATGGGTAGCAGTGAAATGGATATCACCAGTGGTACCAATGTTTTGTCAAAATTTACCGACAAGAAAAACGGGAAGCTGATGTGGCTCCAGGTAATCACCCAGAATAATAACCTTGCTGAAGTGAGCAGCGCACATGACTCCTATGGTGGCCCCACTATCAATTTCGAAGACAACCAGGTATACCACGTCATTGTCAGGTACAATAAAGAGCTGATGAACGCGGATATCAAGGTCAGCTATAGAAGCAACCAGACAATTGTGTGGGGTTATTATGTAAATTTCGGGCGGGAACTCCATACCCTGAACCGGCTTATGATCTCATCCATCGGGATGTACGGGAATACCGAATCTATGGCCGAAGGATTTATTGATAACGTGGAACTATCCACGATGCGGGAGGTCATTCCGGCCCCGACAACTACGGCCCCGATAATCACAGCACCGGTCACAACCGCAACACCCGTGCGACCGACAACTACACCTACGCCGACAAAGGCACCCGGAGCACCCGTTACTATTATTCTGTCACTGGGAATTGCAGGATTTGGAGCACTAATGATTAACAGAAAATATTAAGCCTCTTTTTTTCCCGATCGTCCGGGAACTGCCAATACCAGATCACTTAATGTAACGGAACAATAACCCTTCTCTGGAACTACTCATGGATGACCAGCATGACGAACATATTATCGAAGCGATAGGTAAAAGCCGTATTATTATTCGGGATGGTAAAATTATTGAAGTTGGAAGCGCGATGATCGCAACATGCCCGCTTGCTGAACGGTTTGCCAGACCGGTCCACCTGATCACTCCCGAAGCGGTCGAAGAGAATTTTTCCAACAGGATAGCAGTGTATGGAATGTGCACCAACGAACGTGAAGTACTTGGCAGCGGGGAATTTGTCGGGTTTGGAGCGTCAGAACTGATGAGTGCCGGGCTGAAACTCAGGATCATAGACTGTGCAGTAATTGCTTCTGACGGGGCTGGCACCGTTATTACCAGGAGCCCAGAGTTGGTACAGGGAATCGGCGGACGCATGTCAGGACTTGTGAAGACATCCCCCCTCCCGGGTATAATAAAAAAGATTGAAGAAGCAGGTGGAATAGTTCTCGATCCGGAAACAGCACGGATAGACCAGCCTGCAGGTACTGTACTCGCCTTTGCCGAAGGCTACCGCCACATTGCGGTCACGGTTGCCAGCGCAGCAGATGCTGCACGGATCCGGGTAATCTGTCCTGGCGCACTGATTATTGCCGTGCATACAACAGGTATAACCAGGGAAGAGGCAGAGGAGCTGACCGTATCGGCCGACCTTATCACGGCATGCGCATCGAAATGGGTAAGGAAAATCGCGGGGAAAAAGGCACTCCTCCAGGCAGGTACGGCCATCCCGGTGTTCGCAATGACTCGGCGCGGCAAGGATCTTATCCTCGATAAACTAAAGGCTACTGATGAGCAGGTTTTCCTTAAAGGTGCCCGTCTGCCATTTGCAGGCGATATCCAGCCTGCACCGCTGGTATAAGACCGGGAGTTATTCGCCCTGACGAACTACATGGGGTGCTACCGACCAGGATCTCTTTTTTCCAGGATGCCTTCAACAATTGCTGGTGATCCTGCATTAAAACAGCCCTGGTAAAATGCCCCTTTCTCATTCATTCACGTGGTCGTAGAGCAACGTGACCCGTGAAATCATGAATACCGCTCCAATCGTTCCTTCCGGGCCGGTAATCGGTCCAACATAGAGATACCGGGTGATCTCCCCCTCTTCCACCATATATACCTCTTCGTCACACACAGGATTTCCGGAACTGAAAACCGATCGGATCATCTCCTCGATCAGGGCGGACTCTGAAGACAGGATCCTGATTTCCCGGGGAGTCTTACCGATGAATTCTCCGGGCCGGATCCCTGCAGACTCTGCCCGGGCCGTGTTTACAAACATATAGTGGCATTCATCATCAAAAATGCTGATTTCATCGGGAAGTTTTTCAATGATCTGGTGGAGCAGGTCTCGTTCCGCCCTGACTTCAAGGAGGAGTAATTCCGATTTTTGGTCCGTTCGTTCCCATTTATCAGTTTCAAGGATATCAAGAAAATAAATCAATGCCCCGCAATATGATCCATCCGCCAGATGAAGGGGAATAGTCCTGGAGACCACGAGCACTGTTGACCGGTCCTTCCTGATGACCTTGTGGAGCGTATGCACGCCATCTTTATCGACAACCTTGTTTCCTGATGCCTCTGAATCTGCAAATGTAAGGAACTCTACGGGTGAATGTCCAATCATCTCTTCCTGTGAATAACCAACGATTGCTGCACCTTTTGGATTTACCACGAGGATACAATTATTCAGGTCAAGGTACCAGATCCCCTCACCGGCATTATCGATAATGAAATGTACCAGCGATGGTGGAAACTCTCCCCGCCAGTGAATTTCGTGTGGCCGTTCCTTCTTATTCATATGATTAACCAGGTGTAAAGATTCGAGGAATGAGTATGACCCTTTGGGAGCATTCCTTTTGCTTTGTCTGGTTGGGGTCAATATCTGAAGAAGATATCTTTGCGAACACCACCAAGTCAGGTTATAGAACCTTCCGGACGGAAAACCGGGGAGGTATATCACGATTTCAAGAACATATTCCGGTCTCTTAATCAGCGGGAGTACTAGCGACGAATACCAGCACAGGAGGATGAAATTCACGG
Source organism: uncultured Methanomicrobiales archaeon (assembly GCA_903828975.1). GTDB lineage: Archaea > Halobacteriota > Methanomicrobia > Methanomicrobiales > Methanospirillaceae > CAIKOD01. Next base: position 21,306 of record CAIKOD010000108.1, read on the forward strand.
TTATCAGGAGAGAAGCGTCTTAACAATAGTCCCCACTGCAATCAGGATAAACATCACGGCGATTATCTTCTTTAAGGATTCCGCCGGGATGCGGGGGGCAAGTCTCGACCCGATCTGTGCCCCGAAAAACCCACCTATTGCAAATGTAACTGCAAACAGCGGGAGGATGTGCCCCAGTGCGAGATGTACTGCAGTGCCTGCGAGCGACGTAAAAAAGATGATGAACGTGGAACTTGCTGCAGCAAAATGGATGGGCATCCCAAGGATGAACAGGGCCGGTACATTGATAACCCCTCCCCCCAGGCCGCATACCCCTCCTATTAGTCCTGAAAGGGCCCCCCATATGATGAGGTGGAGGTAATACATCCTCATCGTGACGCAGGTGGAAAAACGGTCCCTGCACTCCTCGCTAAATGACGGCCCGATTGTAACCGGGAAAATCAGGGTGCGGTCCCCGGAGAGCAGGGCAACTGCGAAGAGTATGATCACCCCTGAAAATATCAGGGCAAGCCATGGACCGGGCAGGACAGCGGTAAGACAGCCCCCGATAACTGCTCCGATGATCCCCGGAATAATCATAACGGCAGCTGCCCGGTAGAATATCCTCCCCTGCCGTGCGAAGGAAAACGACCCGGAGAAGGATGTTGCAACAATTACTGCAAGACTCGTCCCAATAGCCATCTTCTGGTCGAGACCAAAAAGGATGGTGAATACCGGAACCATCAGGAACCCGCCACCGACTCCGAGAACGGCTGCGAGTACACCTATTCCGATTGCGATGATGATTGCAATAACAAATTCGAGCAGTTCACCCTCTCCTTCCCACCGGGTATCTAAACGAAATAAGTGTGAGGTAACCGGATAAAAGGGTGGGATTTGAACTATGGTTGGAGACTCCGCACCCATAACCAAAAGGAGCCGTATTCTACTATCGATGCCCAGAATCTCCTTCAGATGATGCAGCATTTATAAAAACCTAATAAATTCTTTAACAATTTCTAGAAGGGTGCGGTGTGAGCATATGGTGACGACCATCACAACTGAAATGATGGTTTCAAAGAACACACTCGCAATGGCAGGGTAAAATCAGCCTGTTTTTCACCCACGGTACTGCAGAATAGTACGGTAGCCCGGCCTATAGATGGAATGTGTTACTGCACAATCGAAGAAGGACTGGATACAACACGCTTTAAAGGACTTCAATCGGAAGTCCTTAGTGAAACTAAAAAAAAAGTTAGTGTTTTTTGGGTTTATCTGACCACAAACCATGTTTATTACAGTACGAACGGGCTTTCACATCAGGTGAGCTGACTGGGAATTCCGCTTCCGGTGAATCGCCTGGCGAAAGGCCCTTTACATAGAGATAATCACCAGATGTAACTTCGATCCATTCAATATAGTGCTCTCCCTCCATCGGATGCGGGACTGACCCGACTTTCACTTTAATGCCACTTCCTGTTTTCTCGACCACGGGCAGGTGCTTTTCTTTCCCCTGGTCTTCTGATTTTTCAATCTGCAGTTCCATGGGCTGGTTGCAGCAGACTGAGGTCCCCATCCCATTGTGGATTACCATGACAATCTTGCCGCATATGTTACATTTCATTACATCAAGCATCTGGTTGCCTCTCTATTAGGGAGATCTCCATTGAGATATAATTGTATCGATAAGTCTGGATTACCAGGGATATTTTCTGGAAACCAGAAGGTGATTCAGGGGGACTGGTCCTGAACTGGCAAGGCAGTTATCCGGGAACCGTTCGAATCATCCTGTAGAGTCGTTACTTTTAGCATTTGTCACCTTTGCAGTAGTTTTCAGATAATCGGTCCCTGTTGACACCATCAAAAATCTACCTTACGGGACCCAGGGGTATTCTGAAATTTAATCACGCTCCCGGGGATCCTCCCCGTCACTTAGGCGACCCCGGTTGGGATAGTAACGGGACACCCGGATCCCTGAATCATCCAGGTACCCGTGAAGTGGACCCAGGCGAACGTTTATCTTATTTGGGGCGGGACTGGGAGGGAGGGAAACGCTCTCCAGTCTATGGAGTTTCACTTCATTTTTTATACCAGCCAAGGGGACCCAGAGAGTATACAATGGATCTTAAGAGGCAACGCAGTAGTTGCTTATTCTGACCCGGGTTTCACCGGTGAACATCACTATGAGAACCGTATGCACGTACATGGGCCCCCTATGGTTAGTCACTCCATGACATTGACGAAAATGGGTATCTACATGGAGTGCCTATGGTACAGATAACTGTTGACTATCCAGAATAAACAGGGAGGATGTTTTGTCACATGTATTCGTGCCGCTATTACCGGATATATGATATCGGTAGGGAAATTAACCTCGAACTACTGGAGAAAGCTCTTGCTGAAGCGCTTGCGGCGAATTACTTGTTAGGTCGTGCCAGTTTTCAGCGGGTCCAGCCAAAATCGATCATGATGGAGGAACCCCCCCTCATGCTCAGAATGGACACCGTCCGTGTGAACCGGGGGGGGCGGGACTTTGATTTCTGGGTGATCGCGAAGGTCTACGATATCGGGGCGATAAGCCTGTGTTTTGTGTATGAAAATAGCAGGTCCCCATTGAAAGACCTTGAAGATACAGCAGTCCTCTTTTATGGGCAGGATGGATTGGAAGGTATTTTCCAGCAATACCTGTCAACAATCGGGGATATTCTCCGTCCACACCAGAAAGATCTGACCATTGATTTTGACTTTTTTGAGGACTACACAATCTACGTAATGGACAGAATCGACCCCATCATCGATCCGGTTACCCTGATGACCGGTGAGCGCGGCAATATTTCGTCACAGATGCGCGAGGAGATTACCAGGAACTCACTCTCCTACCGCACCGATGACCTGGCCATCCTTTCATGGGATTCGGCCCTTTTGTGCGAACCTGAAAACCCTACCGATATTATTGACCTGATAGAATTTGCAAACGTCCAGGTACTTGAGCTCCGGTATTATGACCGTGAACTGACACGCCAGATGGAAAAGATGTACGATGATATCGACCTGGCTGATAAACTTCCAGGGTTCCGCCGGAGCAGGCAGTACCATGCAATTATGGCCGGGCAGATGAGGACATCCGCAGAGATATCAGAGATCATCGAAAAAGTAAATAACCTCATCAAGGTAACCGAGGACGTCTATTATGCCCGCGTGTATGACATGGTACTCAAGGTAAGCCGGAGCCGCCAGTGGAGCGACAGTGTCAGCAGGAAAATTGAAGTAATCCGGGAGACCTATTCCATGCTGTCAGACGAGGTTCGGATCCAGCACTCCAATAACCTGGAATGGGTCATTATTGTCCTCATTGCACTCGAATTTGTGTTCGCGATCTGGCAGGCAATCAAATAAGAAGGACAAGGCCTGCTGATATTTTCCAGGTATACAGGAAACGTGTTGGAGCTGAAAGGACGACTACATGAAACTACTTAGCGCTGACCGGGAATACGGTGTTATGAATGGCGTTCAATTGTAAACAGTGCGGGACATGTTGCATGTACATGGGAGATTATATTGAGATTGACCGCAATATCGGCCCATTTGAATTTGAATGCAGCTCTGTTTCCACCGGCACACCATTTTCTGCAAAGGTTGACGGGGATAAACGGGAACTCTTCCTCGATACGGGATGGATACAGGAACACTCGTCAGCATGCCGGTTTCTTCGACCTTCCGGGAAGCGGGTTGTCTGTACCATCCACAATGCAAGTGCTGCACAGTGCAGGTCCTACCGTTGCGTGGTTTTCCGGGTGTATTCCTCAGATCGAAAGTTTCTTGGAACAGTGACCGGAACCCTTGCATTGCATACCGGGGATGAGGAGTTACAATCAATATGGGAGAGGGGAGATCGGATCATCCCATGGGACTCACCAGATGTGGAGGACAGGATCGCTGCCTATCTCATTGAAAATGGGTATATTGCCGAATAATTTCTCACCGGTAACACTGCAGGAAAGCTCCTGCATCGGGTAATACTGGCCGGAATCACCCCATGGGTACGTTGGGATACAATCAGGCGTCCATTTGTTTCATCCGGAATATTAATTGCGTCTGGTGGATAAACGGCAGTTACGAATGATCCCACGCGAGGTTGTCACCGGTACTGTTTTTGCCAGACACGACTGTGCCGGACACCCGGAGTCCCAGTCGAGGCTGCTCTGTGCAATGGAGGGTATTCCCGGGGATGTGAAGGTCCTCAAACCCGAAATTGCTACACCTGAAGATCTGGCGAGAGCGCATGACGAATATTACCTTGAGTCGGTAGCAGAACGTTGCCGGGAATGCCTGCCGGGGAAGTGCCTCTACCTGGACACTGATACATATATTACCAGTAATTCCTACAATATTGCGCGGCTGGCTGCAGGTTCTGCGATAATAGCAGTTCAGCGGGTATTTGAAGGCAGTCACTGCTTTGCACTGGCCAGGCCACCTGGCCATCATGCAGACTGCCGGCATGCGATGGGATTTTGTATTTTCAATAATGCAGCGATAGCTGCCTCATATGCACTTCTGCGGTGTGACAGGGTCGCAATCGTTGACTGGGACGTGCATCACGGCAATGGTACCCAGGAAATCTTTTATGATTCGCCAGATGTGCTGTACTGCTCTGTCCACCAGGCATGCCATTATCCAGGCACCGGTACCCCGGAAGAAACCGGTACCGGGGCAGGAAAAGGGTTCACACTGAATATTCCGCTGCCTGCCGGATCATCTGCCAGGGAATACCGGGCTGCATTTGAGCACATAATTATCCCGGGACTGCAGAAATACCAGCCCGATATCATTATTGTATCTGCCGGACAGGACTGCCTTTTTGATGACCCGCTTGGGAATATAGACCTCCATCCCGGAGATTTTGGCGAGATGACCAGGTCAGTATGTGAATGTGCCGGGGGCCCGGTTGCGTTTATCCTTGAAGGGGGATACGGCCCGTCACATGGTGAGGCAGTCGCGGAGATATTCAGGGCCATGGGGAACAAATAATAACCATAACCTTACGACGTAACCCCATCGCCGGGATAACAACGGTCTGACAGGGGGAACTATGGTTTCGTGCTTCCCCGAATCAGGTCCACTCCTTTTTTTGCGTCCCGGAATAACAATTTGTTCAGTACGCAATTTGAGATCATGGTACGGCATAGTTACGAGCCAGATCATCCGGATTTTGTATGCACGGCATCATTGAAAGGCAAATATTCATCCCTCTGCGCTTCAATCCCTGCCGTAACCCAACGTGAAGGGGATGTGGGGGCGAACGTAATGAGTATGATACCGAACAAGGCATGGAACGTGAAAATGACCCTAAAACAAGAGGGGGTCAGTAACATTTTCGCAGTCTGCGGCAGTAAGGCTTTTGAATATCTCGTAACAAGTCTCTGGAACCCGGACAAGTGGGTGCGGATCGCAGCTGCAGATGCACTTGCCGGGTTAGAGGATATCCGTGCCTACCGGTACATGGTTGCACTCCTCGGGGACACAGACCCGGATGTGAGGTTTGCAGTATCAGTGTCTCTCGGTAAACTGGGGGACGCACGTGCAATCAGGCCACTTGAATCTGCATGCCATGATCGGAATTACTTCGTACGGCAGGGAGCCGGGGAATCATTGAAAATACTGAATAAAATAACCCAAAATCCAGGGATGGCAACGTGGGAAAGATAACAGGGGAACTTTTTTCCCGTTCCAAATAGACCCGGCCTTCTGGTACAGTGGGATTGGCCATCCTTTCATCTTTCGCAGTTTTGCTATTTGTAAAAGCTCATATGAGAGGTTACCGTTTCATTTGAATGGATCTGGCTCAGCACATAGGTTACTCCAAATGGTCAATTGTGGCTCAGCACATAGGTTACCCTTCTAAATTTCCCTCTTGAGTGAGTAAATAGCCTGAACTAAAGATATCAATAGGAAATAGGCGTCTGAATTGGAATAAAGCACCGGATATTGAAATACTATGGGCAATCTCGGTTACACGCACTGAACCGCCGCCGGGGCGTCCTTCGGGGGCGGCGGAACTATCTTTATCGGGGTTTGGGGCGGAGCCCCATCAATTCAATTCCTTTATGACATCATAGTCTCTCACACTTTTTTTTTGTGAAGAGCCCTAAGTTTGTGGGGGACAAAAATATTCTTACTTAAATCATGCACCATTTCATCAATTGTATATCTTAATTGCTTTATTTCCCGAACAACCATATTTTCATCGTTGTAAGACATGATGATTACTTGTTCCCTGGTGTCAACAGTCTGCCAGGTATAATCCCCAATATACTCTCCGCCGACGTGAAAACGTTCATTCAACAGGATGATATTTCCTTCACAATCAACCACGCGGATAAAATGGATCTTGCCCGCAACCAAGGGTATGTCATTCAAATTTATCTCGAAATCAGACCCTAACATTCGTTTTGGGGTAATTGAATTTAGATTCTCACTCTTTAATTTCGACTGATAAAATTTATTCTGATTTTCGTTGAAGACTTTGAATTTTTCTCGAATGTCTGATAGGTTTGTGAAATTCTCCCGCCTCCAAAACAACCGGTCGAATTCCTTGTTGAATCGCTCTACTGTACCGTTCATCCAAGGTTTTGCGGGGCGATGAAGATTACCTCAATACCCACATATAGGCACATTCTTACAAATCGACTGAACGAACGCTGATGTTTGTAGTCTCCAACAAAAGACATCCCGTTATCTACCTGTAGATATCTGGGTATTGGATGAGATTTCCAATAGTCCAGAAGGAACGACAATACATTGTCCATACTCTTTTCGATATATTGATTTCCAGAGACTTGACGTCCTACCACATCTTTGATATGGAACGAATTGATATTCCCAAAGCCTTTGATATACCGCGGACCGACAAAATCCATCTGATGCATTTCGTCAATACAGGTAGGTTTGATTATTGTATGCCGTCCTTTTGATTTTACCCTCATGTATCGCTCTTTTACATAGACAAGAAGTTTGTTACGTTTGATGATTCGCTTGATGGTTGAGAGAGAAGGGATCTCCGAGGGTTTATACCCCAATTCTTCCAATTTAAATTTGATTGCTTCAGCTCCCACAAAAGAGTACCGGGAAGACTCATCAATGCCGTCCATTAACGATTTCCGGATCTTTACAATAACCAGTTCGATTTTGTTATCGGTCCTATTATGCAGATTTTCGTGTTTTCTTGGAAGATCCTTATACCAATCATTCTGTCCTGTTTGATAGCGTTTCAACCATTTGTTGAACCACTTTTTCGACTTGTTGATATGACGATAAATATCAACCGGGCGGCTTCCTTCCAGATAACTCTGTATTGATTCTTTTCGTTCCTGTTCTTCTGGTGATAATTCCATTATATTCTACTAAAAAAACAATTATGTCGAAAAATTTCATTTAAGGTGAGCCCGTCCAACCAGCTGGGATAATTGTTGGACGGACCACCAGAGAACCCAATATCAATAATGGATGCAACCCCCAGATTCATACAATTACAGAAAACACCCGCGCATCCTGCCATTTTAATTCCAGGAGAGAGAAGA
>CAIKOD010000109.1 GCA_903828975.1 uncultured Methanomicrobiales archaeon
ACAACATCACCGAAAACAGTGTGTGTGGCAACTTGTGGAACGGCATCGAAGTCGACGGGTCAGAAAGGAATGAACTGGTTAACAACACCGTATGCGACAATGGACAGAACGGGATCCAGCTCACGAATTCAGCGCATAACAACCTGACGAGCAACGTTGTCTACAACAACGCGTTGAGCGGCATCAACCTGACGAACTCGAACTGGAACACCCTGTTCAATAACACAGCTCGTGACAACCATGAGAACGGGATCTCGCTGACCGATTCCCACGACCTGAACCTGACGGGCAACACCGCGTTCAACAACACGCTGAACGGCCTCCTTCTGATAAATGTAACAAACACAAAACTTACCGGGAACAATGCGAGTTACAACGGATTCAGCGGTATAGGGCTGGTCAATTCAGGTAATAACAACCTGGTCAGCAATACAGCAAACAACAACACACAAAATGGGATATCACTTACAAACTCGTCCGACAACCTGTTATTCAACAACACCGCCCGGTACAATCACCAGGATGGGATCCTGGTGAACCAGTCGAGTAATGACAACAACATCACCGAAAACAGTGTGTGTGGCAACTTGTGGAACGGCATCGAAGTCGACGGGTCAGAAAGGAATGAACTGGTTAACAACACCGTATGCGACAATGGACAGAACGGAATCCAGCTCACGAATTCAAATAATAATAATCTGGAACATAACAGCATAAGCCGGAATACGCTGGATGGAATTAACCTGACGAATTCGGATGGAAACTCCCTGTTCAACAACACGGTAAGCGATAACCGTGGTTATGGGATTTCACTCAATAACTCTGATAACACCTGGCTTGAATGGAACTTCCTGATCTCTAATACAAAATCCGGCGTATTTGTCCGGGATTCTTTCAATGATAGGATCATAAATAATACCATTCTGCGAAACGGGGATGGTGTAACCTTTGAAAATGCCAATTATAGTTTTATTCTGGGTAATCTGATCAGTGAGCAGGCCAGGAATGGAATTACGTTGAATTCCTCATATTTCAATCTGATTGCCAATAACACCATCATGTTTAACGGGCAGTACGGTATCTATTACAATAACTCTGGTAACAATCTGGTCTACAACAATTGGTTCAACAACACCAACAACGTAAAACTGGAAGGACAAAATCTCGGTAATAATTGGAGTATCCCAAAAACAGGTCCATATACCAACATATATGGCGGACCATACCTCGGTGGCAATTACTGGGCACAGCCCGATAATCGTGGATGGTCACAGATAACCCCGAACAGGAGCGATGGATTTACCACGGTCAATTTCACTATTGACCCGGATAATATTGATTATCTGCCGTTGACCAACTATACTCCAATACCCCCTGTTCCTCCAAATCCAAAACCAAGTCCATATCAGGGTATCATAAATCCCTTCCCCCCATTCCCTGATAATGAGACCTGGGATAGCAAATACATCAGTGATACCATACCAAACCAGATGGGTCTCTGTGAATCCCGGAATGTTTCAATTACTTTCCAGAATAATGGAACTGTTGCCTGGACAGATGCAAAAGGTGTAGTGTTGTTACCAAAGTCCAGTTGTGCGATAACATTCGATCCTTCGGGTGTCAAACTCGAACGTGGAACAGTAGTCTATCCCGGGGATTATTATACATTCAATTTCACGATTACGGCACCTTGTTCCCCCACGACCTGTAATCTCACATTCCAACTGAGCCGTTATGCGATTGGCAAATTTGAGGGAATCCGATTCGGGGATATTGCCTGGGAAATCGTTGTGGTATCAGACCAACAGAAAAAGATTACAAAAGTGCTCCCACTCAACCCAGCAAAGGTAAACAATTCATTTGTATCATTCAAAGAAAATGTGAGAAATCCAGCATTCACGCCAGCCACATCGCAGCGGCCTGTTATTCTCCCTACCGGGAATGAAACCCCCTATATACAGCGCAATGCCTCGGATATCTATACAGCAAGGATTGGAGATTTTAATGTACCACAGAATATAACCCCTCTTTCAAAGGGCATGCTGGATAGTGCCGAATCCCATCTCCAGAAAATTCAAAAAAGCCAGGGGATCCCCATCTATCCAATGAGTGGTAACGTTTCAATAACGAATGCTTTCAATGGTCCTGAATCCGTTTTTTCAGGATATTACACGGTCCCTGTGGCGAATAAGACCTATTCGTCAATGAAACCTGTGGGGGGTCAACGGAATTATCTTGCAATTATTCACACGGCTTAACCCTCGGTCATATAATATTTTCCCAAAATATCCAGTATATCTCCATGATACCTCGTCCTGTAAGTTTCTCCTATAATTTTTAATGGAATAGTAACTCGAAATCCATGCATTTAACTGGGACAACGTCGAGCCTAAATAATGGGGTTATTTCATGCTTGAAGTATGCCGGATACCTGCGAGGTGGCGTAGTTATACCCTGACTGGCGTAATTTTTTTATTATTCGGCATGGTGTGTCTGTTCCTGACTCCGCAAGTCCTGATCATTATACTCCTTCTGTTTACAGCTATTGCAATTCTACTCGGAATCCTTCTGATTGCCGCAAGTGTGTTTGTCGCGGGATTACGGGTGCAATGGGTCCCCCTGCTATTCTCTGGCATAATCCTGATAATTATCGGGCTGGTTTCAATCTATTTCCCGGACATTGTTTCCGCTCTTGCCGTCTATTTTATCGCGATGATATCCCTTCTCGTAGGGGTGCTGATGGTAATCTATGGTACAATCTCGTTTGTGGAAACAAAAACACGGATTCTCATAATTCTTCTTGGTTTTATCCCCATTGTGATCGCGATTTATATGATCCTGTTCCCCGGGAGTGCTGCGGCATTGGTGTTGAGACTCTGGGGAATATTCGCCTGTATCCTTGGCATTGTGTTCATTGTCCAGGGACTAATTTTACGGAGAGTAAATTATGAATTAGGCTGCAATGAAAAAGATACCTGATACTTCAATTTCGTATTGACTCTGTACTTTGGAACTTTCCTTTCTAATCCTCGAGATATCCTGACTGAATTTCTATAACTTCGGTGCTGTCTTTTGCTGCAGCATACAAACGGAGTGGTTCTTCATTGACTTCGAGAAACCGGAGTCCCCACCCGAAACAACTAAGTATTCCTTTTGCCTGCCCCGGCTCTCCAAGGATTACCAGGGTGGCCGCAAACGCCTCTACGGAATTAAGTCTCCAGGGCCTTCCGAAATTGACCGGGTTTGCCGCAAGGAGAAAGGGAAGTGCCCTCCTGAGACGCCAGCCGGATACTGCACCGGTATCAAGCACCTCCCAGGAACAGTCAAGGGCTGTTACCGATTGTACCGGGCAGTCAGCAGGTGAAAGTGCCTGTTCCGCTGTCGGGTCAAGAAGAAGCGTATTTTTTGGAATCATTGATATTTTGTTGAATAATTTCACCATGCCAGCCCGTTCAAGTTTCTTGACTGTGCATTTCCTCGGGTCACAGCTGTTGTCGCGGTAGGCATAGAGAGGAATCATCTATGTTTTGTGAGAGCCTACATTCTATCAATGTATGTGTTGATGTGCCCCTGTATTACCGACCCGTCTCTAAGGGCCGATGGGATCACCAGTGAGGCTGATCTTGACCTGTTCAACCGCGCGAAGGGAAGGTGTGAGCACTTTGGGATAGACATAGTAACCCTCCCCTGCCCTGAAACATTGTATCTCGGACGCGACCGGTTGCCCGGGACATTTCTCGATAGGCTGAATACCCCAGGATTCTTCGAACTGCTCGGTGATCTTGAAGTGAAAGTCCGGGAAATGATCCGGACCAGGGGACCACCACTTTGTATTGTCGGGGTAAATTCATCCCCGACCTGTGGTACCACTTCCACCCACTACGGCAGTGTCGATGGCTCTGCTACAAAAAGGCCAGGGAGAGGTGTATTTCTTGACCGGTTTCCTGATATAAACGCAATCGATGTCTCGGTTTTTGCCAGGTACAAAGTATACCTTGCAGCCCCCCTCTGTTCGGAAGCGGAAAAAAAATTTAACCTGGGGATCTGGGACCTGCTTACCAGCCATTTTTTTCTGGTCTATCTTCCACAGGATGTGGGTGATGACAACCAATGCAG
>CAIKOD010000110.1 GCA_903828975.1 uncultured Methanomicrobiales archaeon
GCTCGCAACAATCGAGAAGGCGGATCTGACTGAGTTCACGATCCAGGACCTGCAACGGCTGACGGGAGGATCCTATCTGAGCATCTACCGGATGATCAAAGGCTACGACAGCCGGGGGAAGAACTACACGGGACTTCTGGAAAAATGCCCGGCGATTTCCTTCACCGACCGGACCGTGACAATGACCGAGGAGAGCGGGTATTCGGTCCGGCGCAGGACCGAGGCGTTCGAATGGGACCGGGAGCTCTACCGGCAGTGGATGAACGGGGGAGCGTGCTGGCTTGACCACAACCCGAAGAACGATGACGATGATTCATCTCATCTTTCAGCAGTTTCAGCAGGTTTCAGCAGTTTTTCAGCAACTGCTGAAAATGAGAATGGTGCTTCCAGCGTTCCCGGTTCCAGCAAAGAAGGTGATTGTACAAATAATTCTGTACTAAGAGAAGGATGTTTTCAGCAAAACCGGAATTATGGAGGTGGCACGGAACCTGAAACGAATTCTACTCAGTGTCTGCATAATTCGCGATCTGCTGAAAATGAAAAACGATCTCCGCCCGGAACGGCCCAATCGGGTAAAAAGGATACAAATTCGGCCCCGGGCTCTTTCAGCACCCGTACGAAAGATGCTGAAAGTGTGCTGAAAACAGGATCCGGTGCTGAAAAACCGGGCCAGCCCCGGACTATCAGGGCCAGGGATTACAAAAAACTCGAGCCCCCGGAATCGAAAACTGCGTGTTATGCCTGCGGGAAGAAGGGCTCCTGGTATGTGGAGAGACTCACGGCGGAGCGCCGGGCCCGGCCCAGGGACCGGCAGGAAGCCCGGCGGATCTGCCGCTCATGTTTCAACGAGGCGGTGAGAGCGGAGCAGATGGCATCGGTCCCGCTGCCCGGGGCCGTGGACATTTCCCGGTGCAGCCGTGTGACGGCGGATGTAGGGAAATGTTCGGTCTGCGGGATTACGAAGGCGGTGTGGATCGACCGCGAGGCGGGCGTGAAGCTCTGCGAGCATTGTTACGGGAGAGGTGTGCGGGAGGATGCACAGGAGGCCGGTATCGTTTGACCGTCCCGCCAGCTCTGCTCTCGCACGAGAGCACGGAGCATTACACGCCGCAGTATGTCCTCGATGCGGTGATTGCCTGCATGGGTGCAATCGACCTCGACCCGGCCAGCAACAGCCAGGAGATCCCGAACGTGCCGGCAGCGAGATATTACACAGCTCAGGACAATGGGCTTGTGCAGCCGTGGGAAGGGCGGGTCTTCCTCAATCCTCCCTTCGGGCATGATGTCGAGCAGTGGTTCTCGAAATTATACCTGGAGCGGTCCGCAGGCCGGACCACGGAAGCAATCGTGCTGTGGAAGTCAGCGACCGAGACCGCAGCGTGGAAGACGCTGACGGCGATATCATGTCGAGTGTGTTTTCCTTCGGCGAGGATCCGGTTTGTTGGGCCGGCTGGAGGTGATGGTCCCGGGCCGACATTTTCACCGGCGTTGTTCTATGTTGGTTCGCGACAGGAAATGTTTACAAAAGCCTTTGCCCGGGTTGGAACGATTTGGATCGTTCCTTCGAAAGAGGATTAAGCGCGGTTAACCCCACGCCAAGTGGTACAACCATGATACCACCGAAACAAATGACCCTTAAGGGTCTGGATGAATGGATGCAACAAAAACCGGGCTCTTTTACCGGGGATGCGGATGCTGATACAGCATGCCTTGTATTCTACTCGCACGAAGATCACACACTCTGCACAGCGGAAATCCAGTTGGAAAAAGGAACAGTTGACTGGACTCATTCATAGAGAGATCACCCGCCACTTCTTTTTTCGGTAAGCTAAACAGAATTCTCTTATCAGTGCAAATTGGTCAGATGGTGTCTGACGAATTAATTGGCAGACCGCGTTTTCCCAAAACCTTGCGAGAATGTTGGGATTAGGATGAGCGATACCGGAAAAAATGATTTTTTAAATGAACCCTTGTAAGGTTTTCTCGAAAAGTAGTTCCGAAAAATACATCGTATATGATGATATAGTAATCAATTGTGTCCCTTCAAGATGAAATTGATTTAAAAATCAAAGCAATTTCTACCGACGGATATCCCATGTCCCTTGGAGAATTGATGAACGTGTATGAGGATGGGGAACTGCAGATACATCCTGAATTTCAACGTTTTTTTAGATGGAGTATTGAACAAAAATCGAAATTGATTGAATCCCTTTTTTTAGGGATTCCAATTCCGTCTATCTTTGTTTCTCAAAGTGACGACGGCGTTTGGGATGTAATCGATGGCTCTCAAAGATTGTCTACATTATTTCAATTTGCGGGTATTCTGAAGGATGAAAACGGCAATCTTCTGGAACCGAGTGTTCTCACAAAAACAAAATATTTGCACTCCCTTGAAAACAAACGGTGGGAAGATAAAGATCACCCGGAAAATTCCCTGACTCCTGCACAAAGAATTAAGATTAAAAGACAAAAATTTGACATAAAAATTGTTAAGGAATCTAGCGATCCTGGTATTAAATTCGAACTTTTTCAAAGAATTAATAGTTTAGGAACAAAGCTTTCCGATCAAGAATTAAGAAATTGCGTTTTAATAATGGAGGATAAATCATTCTATAAGTGGATCTTGGAATTATCCCAATACCCCTCATTTCAGAATTGCGTCTGTTTGAGTGACAAAGATACCGATGAGCAATATGACCTTGAGTTAGTACTAAGATTTTTCATTTTTAAGAATGTTGACTCTGTCACTCTAGGCGAACAGAAAAATATCTCCGATTACATCACCGAATACGCGATTCATTTCACAAATAATGCTAATTTCAATCGTGAATCAGAAGAAAGAATTTTTAAAAATACCTTTGATTTTCTAAATAGTACTTTAGGGGTGACTTCATTCAGAAGATACAATAGTGAAAAAGAAAGATTCGAAGGGAAATTTTTAGTAACCACTTTTGAAGCAATGAGTGTCGGGGTTGGATCAAATATTGATCGTTGGATTTCCGACGCCGGAACTCTCGATCAAAAAACTGAAAAAATGAAATCCAGAGCTCGTGAACTATGGCAACATGATGATTATTTAGATAGTATTGGCAGAGGTGCTCGATTCAACACAAGAGCCAGGATGATAATTCCTCTTGGAAAACGAATATTTGTGCCATAATATGACGATCAAAACAGAAGAGGAACTGCATGCTCGTCTAGATAATGAACTAGCTTGGCGAAAACATGAATTGACATATATCAAATCCTTAATCGATACGTCGGACAAATCTGTTGGCCGCTGTAATTTACGAATCGGTTCTGCATTTCTATATTTTCATTGGGAAGGTTACATCAAATTCGCTGCAAGGCATTATGTTACCTTTTTGAAAAATCAAAATTTAAGGTATTCTGATTTATCAGACAATTTTGTAACTCTTGCATTGAAGAACGATTTTATTGGATGTAAGCAATCCAGCAGATCGATTGATCATCATGTAATTGTGAATAAAATTCTGAATAATTTTGATGACTCTGCGTGTATTCCGAATGAAGACACGGCAATTGATGCCGAATCGAATTTGAATTATATGATCTTGAGAAACATCATTTTTTCAATAGGCTTGGATTTATCAAAATATGAATTAAAAAAGCAGTTGATTGATTACGTGTTGGTCGATAATAGAAATCATATCACTCATGGGGAAGGGAGAGGAATCGACAAAGAAGGCTATGACCTGTTGCACGATACAATTATTACATTATTGGATGATTTTCATATACAAATATTGAATGCTGCCCAAAACAAGTCCTATTTGAGAAAAAAAGAACATTAGAGCGATTACTCTAAAACAAACAAAAATTTCGGCCCGTTGAGATGAATCATATGATCCGGTTCCTCAGCTAACCAGACCTCAGTCTCCCAAGCAGTTTCATCTAGATATTTCTTGAATTCTTTTTTCGTAGGGAAAGCACTGATAAAAATCTGTTTGATCCCGCTCTTTGACAGCAATTCGGTTAACTCATGAAGCCGCTTTGGAGACATCGGACCGTGTGAGGTAACGGCCTCTATTAAGAACAACACGTTCTTCGTTCTGTCGTAGAATACGATATCGGGTAGCTTGTCGTGTTGTGTGATGGGGAAGCGTAATTCTCCGACCAGCTTCTCATTGATTTTCAGCATTTTGTTGGCCGCATCGCCGAGATACAGCAACTCTGATCCCGGTAAAAACCTTGGATATAGATCCCGAAGAATTGCAATTTGTAATTCATTATGAGCACCTGCGGTCAGCGTCAATATCTCATCGTTGAGCGTTACCGTCAAGTCGTGCTCCCGTTTCCGGCCTGCATATTTCTCAATTAGTTTTCCGTGGCTCGCCGCAAACTGGGTAAGTTCCGCGTCGAATCCCCGGGTCCCGAACGTACGGATTACCGATAGTGATTCTGGTGTGATTGTGTAATTGTTCTTTGGGCTATTAGTCGGGAGTTTGGGATCATCCCTGTTCCTGATAACGATACCGGCCTGTTCGAACTGATGCAGCGTTTGTCTTCGAATCGTCTCCCTTGAATTCTCGGCGTAGGTTACTTTATAATTTTCACTGATGAATCCCATGATGTCGTGAATAATAATCGGGCGCTCTTTTGCGTCTTTCCAGGGAGTTTTCTTCTTGACATCAAGCACCGCGAGAAGTGTTAACGCGGACCGATCGTTCTGCTGTGCTTTGGGTATCCCCATCAACGTGAGGATTTTCAATGCATCTTCGACTTTGCTCATCGTAGTTCAGCGCCCTAGTTTTTCACGAGATGTTTTCCGATTTTCAAAACCTTGGAAATCGCGTCGTCGCAATCAAAATCCGGATCAAGATGTTTCTTCCTTGCCAGTTTTCCGATAGCCAGGATCTTATCGTAGTCCGGGAGGGAAAGCGATCGTATGTCCGTCGCATTGACCTGGGTATTCCCATTCAGTGCCCGGAAGTATTGGTCGATGATGGTTGTATTCAGGAGAGCTGAAATCCCGTACGCTTCATCGAGAGTCATCAGGGACCGGTTTTTATGAACATAGTTCAAGTGATTTTCGAGGCCGATGAATTCAAACTCGGAGAAATTATCGGCGTTTAAAACGGCTGCATGAACCCGCTTCTTCTGCTCTTTCGATGTAAACCGTTTCATAACCACGTAATTCCTAGTCGGTAGGACAAGGTTCTTCGATTCGGGATTAATTTCGATTGCCTTTGCTTTGCCGTTCTTCCCACCGGACCATTCAACATCGATTCCCTTAATGTTGTGCATCCACAGTAGCGGAACACAATTCGAATTCTCCAGGGTCGCCCTGAGATGTTTCACAGCCCGGAAATCGACGACAGGTCCGGTTGAGATCTCAAATCCCAATGAATTGAGGCTCTGGGGCCATGAGTCGACGATCTCAATTATCTCCAGATCTGTTTTCGATATCGGAATCCGGATATAACAGTCGTCCCCCCGGCAGTATGCAACATCTTTTGACGGGACTATCATTTCCTGGTATTGGGTGAATTGTCGATCATAGCTCACACTGATGAGAGTTTTTCCATCAGGTTTTGGTTGAGCACTCGTTGCATGGAATATGAGATTTTCTTGCAGGATCTCATCATCGACAAACACATCTTTCCGAGTTTCGAAGAGGTGAAGCCGATCGAGAGTGAGGGTATTGACAAACCATCGTCGTATTTTTGAATAATAGAGACCGGAGCAGAAACTTCTCGGTGTGATGAATACCATCTCACCGGTCTGGCTCAGCAACATTCCGGAAAGAAGCATAAAGAATGCGTAAATGTTCGGCTGACCGTAAACATATTGTTGAAGAGCCAGCGCCTCCGGGGAAGATTTGTTCAGTTTGTAATAGGGGGGATTTGAAATTATGAGGTCGTATCTCGTGCTTAAGTCAAGCGAATAGGCAGTCCAGCCTTCGTCAGTATCGACTTTTGCATGATGAAGAATAAAATCATTCTCAAAAATCTGATAATCCATCGAACAATCCAGCTTATTCAACGCAGTCTTGCAGGCTTCTAACGTTGACTGGAGAAAAGGTAATACCGTTTTGTCATTCTCATATACATGGATCGTAATATCGAGATTTCGATGATTTTCCTGAATAAATCGATCACAAATTGCTGCAACCAGTATTCCTGTCCCCGCGCCAGGATCTAAAATTTTTATTTTATTGTTCTGCGATGTGAATAGCCCCGCCATAAATGACGCAATTTTAGGAGGGGTAAAAATTTGACCTTTGAGTTTTCTGCCGGAAACCGGGTTTACTTCACAATACAGCTTTGTCTGGTTGTTAGCATATTCGACAAGATTTTGAAAAATATTATTTTCCGTCGAGTAGGGGTATAGAGTCGGTTTATTTTGATTTTTTGAAATTATTGAGGTCATAGCCGATTCTCACCAATAATTATAGAGTTGGATATGATAGATTCTCGTTTGTGGCTTTATTCATTTTTCTAATCTACTTACAATTACCTCCCTTCAGCAAAGGCTAAGCCCCCCGTCTAATAGAGTAATATTCAGCCCAAGGGCCCAAGGGCGGGAGTGAAGAATGGCAGATTTCGTACAGAGTGCAAATGTCAAGAGTGCAACCCGCACCCTTGCCGAACCCATTGCGGACATTGCGACGTTCAACACGATCGTCCAGTCGGTCATCACCGACAATCCCTTTGAGTGTGTAGCGTATATGACTGCCGGTGAGAGCCACCCCCCGGTCGAGAAGACCAAGGAGGCATACACCGTGAAGCTCGTCTATCAGGACACCGATGCCAAGTCTGTCGGGACGGGCAGCCACAAGTTCGACACCCTGGCAAAGTTCAATGCCGGTGTGACTGCGCTGCTTGCCGCTGCTGCGGTCAGCACGGCACACGGCGGCACCGTGGTCCACGATCTCGGGAAGGATGCCTTCTCGGCAACCCTGAAGTGCCACGACGCGAACGGCGAGCTCTACATGGTGAACTTCAGCCGCGACCGGGTCACCATCACCTCGTACTCGGATGACGCAATCCGGACGAATGTTGAGACCTGGGCGGACACCGTAGCAGCTCTCGCCTGAACCGCCTGACGAACAGAGCCGGAGGGGATGGCGGCCCCCCGGTCACCCTCTCTTTTGGTTCTCTCGTCATAGTGGAGGACCGTTATGGAAACGGAAATTCTCGGGATAGTGCTTGCCACTGTGCTTCCGCTCTATCCCATGCTGTTTGCCATCTACCAGAAAATCGGCAAATATGATGAGGTCGTCGAGGAGTTCAAGAAGCTCCGGGACGAGCACGAACAATGTAAGGAGGACTATCATGGTTTCTGAGAACGTGCAGCCGGTCGCAACCGTGACCGGTCTTTATCGTGGAAAGTTCAGCGGTCTTGAACCGCTAACGGCCAGCACCCCGCTCACCCGGGACGAAGTGCGGCGCAACCCAATCTTCTATGAGCTGGACCTGCACCCGGAGCAGGAAGACGAGAATCTGATCATCGACATCATCTACGACAATATGTCGCCCCTGCGCCTGCAGGACCTGTACCGGGGAACCGATATCCCGCGAGGGATCCGGTTCTGGCCGGACTGGTTCGACATCCCGCCGTATATGGACATGCGGGATGTGGACGGGCGACGGGTGTTTCCCCGGGCCCCGGGCATTCATACAGTCCAGATCCGCACGGGCCGGCGCAAGTTTGCGCAGATGGGTCGGATCCGGGATTTCAGCCCGGTAAATGGCGGATATACCAGCCCGGTCTTTGAGATCAGGATCGCGGAGGACCGCGATGTTTGAGAACGAGATGCAGACCCGGACAGCCATCTGCGGGACCGGGATCCTGCTCGGGCTTGTCCTGCTGCTGGCCCACTTGCCGGTAATCTGTCTTCTCGTTCCGGTTGCAATTCTCTTCCTCGGTATCGTTGCAGACCCGGAAGAAACGCACGCTGTCTGGTACGGGATGTTGAACGCGCTGGGGATATTCGAGCTTCCTGAGCTGACAGATATCGAACGGCTGACCTATGCCGAGAAGCGGCATTACTTCTGGTTCGGCGAGGTTGGAATGGCTGCGATACTGGCCGGGGTGTTTGCGGTCCCACTCGGGATCTTCATGGCAGGCAGGACAGAGATCTCCCTTGCGTTCATCGGTGCTGCGGTACTGTTCCTGCCGCTCTTCGTGTTCCTACCGAAGCTGATTCAGCAAGCCATGAAGGCGGATACCGATGCAGCGATCGAGGCGTTCGGGAAGAACGAGCAAGTCAAGAAAGTTTTCTGGACCCTGTTCATCTCAATGGCCGGGCTGGTCCTGGCTCAGGTCCTGGACCCGGTGACAGCTCAGCAGATTGTTGGGATGATTACCGGGATGGGGGTGTAAAAATGAGTTTTTCTTTTTTATTTCAACCCTTTTGCGATTTCCATTACCCTAAGTAAATACGGAATATAGGTTAAAACACCAATTACTATTGATAAACAAAAAATTGCATCCAAATTGAGATTTCTCTCTTTTAACGTAAGATCACACAGAAGAAAAACAATTACTCCTGTCATAAAGCCACCAAAATGCGCAATTCCATTACTCACAAAATTTTCCCCACTCTCAAAAGCCCCTAATTGAAGACCCATTGCTAAAACCATTGCAAGTGCGAGAGCGACGAGTCCGCACATTATGTAATATCCAATTTTGTGCTTACCTTTGAGTTTTTCAGGATTGTAAAATAATGGTAAAGCATCATGCAATGCCCAAAGAACGAAACTTAGCATTGCATATGCCATGAACGCAGCAGTAATTCCGGAAAAACCTTGAGAAACAGTATTTTTATCGATAAGATGCCAGAAAACAATTGTTAAACCAGCTGCAATTATTGGAACGAGCAGCAATGCACTCAGAGTCATAATTTTAAATCTTCTCTTATTATCTTCAAAAAGGAAAATTGCCGCAATTGCGATTAGATACATTTTGACATTTCCAAAGAGATGATCAAAAGATGAATGTGTATACTCATTTACGAGATAAGTTTGAACTCTGAGCAACTGCGTTGTATCAAAAATTAAGAATGTATCCTTGATGTTTTGTGGCAGAAGATAAATTAGGAACAGAATTCCTGGAATGATAATAAAAAAGAAAATCCATTCAAAATAACTCCATGACTTTAAATTATTGACAACTTGCGTATATCGTCCTCTAAATCCGTCGATTGCTTCTTGCTTCCCCATTGTTGAATATCGCCAATTAAATAGTATAAATATTGTGAAATGTTGTCACAAGACATATTTCTCGCATAAATCAGCTATCCTAATACGTGCAGGAAAATAAGCCCTATTAGGGCTCCTTTTCACCCTAATGAGCCTGATCCAATACCGGAAAAACCCATATTACTGTCTTTTACCCTTCCTGTGGAGAATATGCCTTATTCTTGCCCCGTTTGCCAAAATACGGCAGAATTGCACCTCGTATAAATGCCACCAAAGGCCCTTTAATCGTGCCGGTTTTTGCCACCTATTTTACCCCATCCGGGGCCCGGAAAGGCTGCCGGAATGCGAATATGAAGGTCGTTTTTCCGGAGGCCAGAATCATCCTTGGTATCCCGGGGTATCTTGCTGGATCCGCCGTACGGCCGTTATCTCGGGAATATATTTTCCTCCCAGTGCCGTAACAATTGCCTGGACATACGGCTCCTGCCGCGTCATGCTTGGTGATGCACGTTTGTTGAGCCGTTCCCCCTTTCTGCCCATCTGTGCGGAACCGGTTGCGATGAAATGGAGGAAATCTTCTTTCGGGAGACCCCATTTCGTGTTGATCTTCAGGTGAACGATATCCCGGTTTCCGGAGTTGGAATACATCACGGCCCGGGTCCCGGGCAACCGGACCGCATTGCCCCCGTTGGATTGCGACAATGCAACGACAAGCGACCACAGGGTGTCACACGCGGTCTTTGCCATGGGACAGGTACGACAGAACCGGTTCGTCGGAGGCAATGCATTTCCCTGGTAATGAGCGCAGAATGTGATGTCCATAGCATGGTGTTATTCAGAAACCCACGGTTTTAATGTATTGATCTGCTGTCGCACTACCGGGCGTTTGCATCACAACTCTGATGAACCTGTACGTTGAGCAATAGCTATGAAGGTCCTCGGATTATCGGGAAGCATGCGCAAAGACGGGAATACTGCAATCCTGGTCAACACAATCCTCGAAAAGTGCCAAAGCGATGGGATAAAGACCGAATTTATCTCGCTCGCGGGGAAGAAGATCCATCCCTGCCTCGGCTGTGAGAAGTGCAAGGAAACAAAAAAGTGCGTTATAGAGAACGATGACTGGGAAAAAATCATCAATAAAGTACTCGACTGCGATGTCCTCGTAATCGGATCGCCCACGTATTATTACGATGTGTGCGGCCATCTCAAGAATTTCATCGACCGTACATATTCCCTCTACCACGACCGCAAGCTGGCTGGCAGAAAGGGGGTTGCCGTTGCCGTGCAGGCACATAAGGGTGCAAGCCGGACTATCCAGACGCTGGAAGGCTTCCTGAGCACCCATGAATTCTCATCGCTTGGTTCCGTGAAGGGGAATGGCTATCATGAAGGCGATGTGCTCTCCGATAGCGAAGGGCTGGAGAAAGCAAAGAAAATCGGGGACAAGATTGCATGCCTCGTGAAGTCCTGTAAGGTCTGACAGGGAGCACCATCCACTCATGAAACGCATCACCGTCAATGCACTGGTCGATATCGGCTGCCTTATCACGTTCATCCCGTCTCTCATCACCGGGATGGTATTGTATTTCTTCCTGCCATCCGGAGAAGGAAGGGGCGGGAGCTGGGTCACCTGTATGGGAATCACCCGGCACGACTGGATCCTGTATCATGATATTGCAAGTTTTGCATTCGCTGCCCTGCTCATTATCCACCTGCTCCTGCACTGGAAATTTTTCCGGAATATCAGCAAGAGCCTGAAGCCCGAAGGAAAAGAACAAGATGGTTGATCCTTTCGCAGTATCCGGACATAATCTTTAAAAAAAATCACTTTTTCGTGGTAACTTCCACAGGATCGATATTTGCATCAACCAGGCAGTCGAATGAAACGGTTGAGAGCCACCCGGCCTTCTCAAACATATGCATGAAACAGACACCGATAACCGGAATTCCGGGATACTTGCTAATAGCTGACTTCACCTGCTCTGCTTTCACCGGCACATTGGGCATGGACAGCCCGCCCATGATGACAATAGCTTTTGGTTTGAATGTCATAGGGCCCATGCGGGCCTGCATGCCAACATTATCAACATGACAGATCTTTGTTGCCCGGTGTTCATCCACGAAAGGAACGAAGACCTGTTCCAGTTCGAGCGACCTGACCGCGAACGCGAGGAGCTCGACAAACGGCGTGCACGTACCCGGGACACCGTAATAGACAATCTGGTCGCCCTTTTTCAGTCCGTTTTTCTCAATATACTCTTTGAAAGGTCGCAGGATACCCGGGACACCGTGAAATGTTTCTTTCTTGGTCATGATAGATCAACAGTCCCGCGGGGAGATTATTATAACATTGTATTTCCCTTGGATCGTTACCCGGACTGAGATTGGGCGCGACCCGGTGATGCTGTCGAAATCCTTAACACAGATCTGTAAAAAAAACGATGATAAAAAGGAATTCACGAACCTCATATACTTGGCCGGAAGAATGAACGGTTTGTGCAGGTGTCTGCGAAGGGCATGCCATAGAACTTCCGGTAGAACGTATCCGCTTCGGCGGGAATATCGAATGAACACCGGTCAGGGTGAAGGATGTTTGCAAGAACCATCAACCCAAGGATCCACCGGGGATTACCAAAATCCCATGACGGGTGCATGGCATGAACCTGGTTATTTCTCATCGCGGGGACAGCAATGCCATGTTCATCGCAGTAAGCACAGACATCTTCGACCGTTGTGGAAAAAAGGCCCGAGATTATCATCACATCCGGGTTCATGCACCTGAGATCATCATCGCTGATCGTGATTCCCGGTTTTCCCTGACGGGGAAGGTTCCGGTTGGTTATCTCCCCACCGGCGAGTTCGACAAGCCTCATCTCGAATCTCTCCTCGTTCAGCGCAAACCGGGGTAACCCCATCATATAATAGACCCGGGGCTTCGCCGCACCATCAATTCGTGTTGCAATATCAGCGACCCGGGCCTTCATGTACTGGATCAATTCCTCCCCCCGGCTTTCGTGTCCGGTTAATTGTGCAAGGTGGGAGATGATCCCGTAACTCCCTTCAACCGTCTGGATTTTTGTGTGCAGTTCATTGATGTAATTCCGCTGCATAAAATCCAGCCAGACACGGATACGGGCTTCTTTTTCGGTTACTCCCAGACAGACAAGGTACGCATCAATGGTCTCAAGCGCACGGGTTGGCCGGTATCCTCCCATCATGCCGGGTTCGGCAAATGGGTATGATGCGACGGTTCCCGTGATCGGCAGGTGATACCCGCACCGGCAGATTGCATTTTGCCGGCTTGCGATTACGTGGGCACCCATCGGGCCGAACATTTCCCGTGAGACAATACTGCTTCCACAAATGGGACACCTGCTGTCGAGATACTCACTTCCCGGTGAATTGAACAGGTACACGAACGGGAATTTTTTCATGAGAGCATCACAGAGGTTTTCGGACTCACGGATTGATGGTTCCAGCCTTAAATCCGCGAGTCCGAATGCAACGAACCGCATAACCTGAACAGGGATATCCGGGGAAATTATTGCGATCTTTTCTGCAGTCTCCATTATGTCCTGCTCATGCCCGAGTACATGAACAAGGGTTACCTCCACATGGATATGGTGCGTGACAAGTGTCCGTATCGTTGAGAATACAGGTGCGGCGAATGGCACACCGCATGAATGGTATGCTGCATCGGAACACCCTTTGACCCCCACAGTCACGCAATCAAGGAACGGCAGGAGTCCTGCCAGAGCGTTAGCGGTAAAATATCCATTCGTGGAACAACCAACCAGCAGCCCTTGTTCATGTGCCGCTTTTGCGAGCGCCTGAAATGTCGGGTAGGCAACTGCCGGTTCGTTCAGGCAGAACACGATACCGATACAGTGCTCCGCGAGTGCATGGGCAACCACTTCATCAGGACTGCGTCTTTTCATTGCGGGCCAAAGTTCGTCGACCATCCCGGTCAGAATTTCAGAAACACAGCCGGGGCAGGAAAAATTACAGCCGATCGTACTCACCTGGAGGAATTTTCCCTGCGGATAAAAATGCAGGAGAGGCACGGTCTCGATGCTGATGGGGTATTCCACCAGGTAGGTTCCCGGGAAACGTTCAACAATCGCCTCTGAAGTATTAGTATAACAGTGGCACACACCCGTTGATCCTTCGGTGATGGTGCAGTTCAGTTCGCAATAAGAGCATTTCATGATCGTTCGTTACCTTTTTTCTCGCTCGGGTTGGGATTTATGTGGCTCTGGCAGTTTTTGTGGATTGCAGGGACCAAGATATTTGACCGGTTTTAATTTAACAATTTTGTTTAATTTTTACAAAATGTGAACATTAAATAGTTAACTATATTACAATATATGACTCATATGAGCGGTATGAAATGTATCAGACATTTATTCATTTTCACCGTTTTGGTTATCTGTGCACTGCTCGCCGCCGGGTGTACATCCTCCACCCTGGCAGGATCACCTAGTTCTACGATTCAGTCCGTCGCTCCCACTCCCGCGGCAAGTTTTCAGGAGACAATCCTCGTGTTCGCAGGTGCGGGACTTAAGGCGCCACTTGATGAGATCGGACCTGCGTTCAAACAGAAGTACGGCATCGATGTCCAGTATAATTACGGTGGTGCAGGCACGCTTGTCTCCCAGATGAACCTCACACACAAGGGTGATGTGTTCATCCCCGGTTCGACCGCTGAGTGGAAGACCGCAAAGTCGCAGGGCCTCGTGGATACCTACCAGATCGTTGCCTACCATGTGCCCGCCATTGCTGTGCAGAAAGGCAACCCGAAGCAGATCACGACCGTGAAGGATCTCGCCCGGCCCGGTCTCAAGGTGGCACTCGGTGATGTCAGCGCGACAGCAATCGGGAAAGCCTCTGCAAAGATCTTCCAGAAGTTCAACATAACTGCGGATGTTGAGAAGAATGTCGTCACCCGGACACCGACCATTAACGAACTGGTCACCCTCATGAACGCAGGGCAGGCGGATGCCGCCATCATGACCCTGGACAGCATCAATACGGAAAAACTGGATCTCATCGCGATCCCACTCAGTGACAACCAGATCCTGATGACGCCTGTCGGCACAACAACCTACACGCAGAACGGCGAAGCAGCAACAAAGTTCGCCGTTTACGTTGTATCGGACGAGGGCAAAGCATTCTTTGCAAAGCACGGGTTCCCGACCTTCCCGAATATGACCTACGCCAATGTCCAGCCATAACCACAACCGGAAGGAGAACCGGCCTCCCGAAATGGAGTTCGAACCTGTAGGCATTGCACACTCGCGGCTCTCAACAGCCGGCGCCCCGCCATTCCAGAGCGTGTTCTCGCAGGAAGAAGGTGAGATCGAGATTTTCCCGGAATTCCGGGAGGGGCTGAAAAGCATCGAGGGTTTCTCACACCTCATCATCCTTTCCTGTTTTGACCGGGCTACCTGCCGGGCACTCATTGAGAAACCCC
This sequence comes from uncultured Methanomicrobiales archaeon, assembly GCA_903828975.1. Classification (GTDB taxonomy): domain Archaea; phylum Halobacteriota; class Methanomicrobia; order Methanomicrobiales; family Methanospirillaceae; genus CAIKOD01. The sequence continues at coordinate 14,644 of CAIKOD010000110.1, forward strand.
TCACGGACGGGGTGGCTGACCATGGTATCTTTGCCTGCCGGCATTTCAACCGCCCCAATCCGATCGGGATATCCTATATGACCTTGACAAATGTAGACGGTTGCAGGCTCTCTGTCACGGGCATGGATCTGCTTGACGGAACCCCCATCCTTGATATCAAGCCATATGTTCCGGCATTCGACAGTATCCCCGATGCCCGGTCCGGCTGGGTGTCCGAAGAGCATATCGGGAGGATTCGCGAGACGAGTGCCCGTTCGGGTCATCCGCACAAGATCTGCCGGCCATCGGAATAGCACGGACTATCGCTGATGCGCAGATTCTCCCTTGCCCTCACAGGCATTATTTTTCTCATCATCAGCATCATCCTTTTTACGCTGGTCACCTGGTCTCCCCTAGTGGTGCTTGCTGCAAGCCTGTCGGATCCCGAGATCCGGTTTGCAATCCTGCTCAGCCTGGTCACGAGCATAGTATCGACCCTTGTCTGTATCGCGGTTGCAGTCCCGGTTGCGTATGCCCTTGCCCGGTACCAGTTCCCGGGAAAACAGGTTGCAAATCTTGTCCTGACCATCCCGCTCGCACTCCCGCCGCTGGTTGCAGGAATTGCGCTCCTGCTCTTTTTTGGCACAACCCCTTGGGGCAAAGCTCTTGAACACGCCGGTTTAGGGGTGGTTTTCACACCGCTGGGGATCATTGTTGCAGAGGTCTTCGTGAACCTGCCCTATATGATCCGGATCATGCGGTCCGCATTCTTTGGGGTGAACCCTCGTTTTGAGCATGTAGCAAAAACCCTTGGCTGCACGGATACCGGCGCTTTTTTTCAGGTCACCCTTCCCATGGCACGCCACGGTCTTATTGCAGGGAGTGTCATCACCTGGTCAAAGGCGATGGGGGAGTTCGGGGCTGTCCTGATGCTTGCCGGTGCAACTACGATGCGGACCGAGACCCTGCCCATCGCGCTCTACCTCAACATATCAGCCGGAGATCTGGATCTTGCCGTTGCGGCTGCAACGATCCTTATCCTGATCTCGCTAATCACCCTCTGTACTGTCGAATACCTGGACCGGGACGTGACCGTCTTTTAGGAGAGAAATCCCGTGCTGCGCATTGAATCCCTTTCCATCCGCCTGGGCGACTTTTCAGTCCGCGACCTCTCGCTTGAGATCAACTCCGGTGAGTATTTCATCATTCTCGGACCGACTGGTGCAGGGAAGACAATCCTGCTGGAAACGATTGCGGGCATCCATCCGCCGGATTCCGGCAGGATCTGGCTTGACGGTCAGGAGATAACATCGGAGGAACCGCGCAACCGGAACATCGGGATGGTGTACCAGGACTACATGCTCTTCCCCCATCTTACGGTAGAAAAAAACATCTCTTTCGGGCTGCGCCAGAAGAAAATGCCCCGGAACGAACAGGAGAAGCTCGTGGCAGAGATTAGTGCCCTTCTGGAAATTTCCTCGCTGTGCGATCGCTACCCCGGTACTCTTAGTGGTGGTGAGCAGCAAAGGGTGGCGCTCGCCCGTGCGCTGGTACTCATGCCTAAGATATTGCTGCTTGACGAACCGATTAATGCACTTGACAGTCAGACCCGGCAAAAGATGCGCAGGGAGCTCCTCCGCATCCGGAAAGTCACCGGCACAACCATTGTTCACATCACTCACCATTTCGACGATGTCTATACGCTCGCTAACCGTATTGCGATCATGCGGGACGCGAAGATCGTTCAGATTGGGGAGCCCTCCGAGGTGTTCCTGCATCCGGCCGATCCATTTGTGGCAGAATTTCTTGGTGTCGGCAATATGATCCGAGGTTTCTCAATACAAGATGGGGATCTTGTGCAAATCAATTCCGGAAATGGCCGAGGATTTTATGCCGCGTCATCAGTCGTGGGAGAGGTTATTGCCACCCTGCACCCGGAGGATATCATCATCTCCCAGGCACCTTTTCAGTCCAGCGCCCGCAACTGCATGTCAGGAACGGTCTTGGAAATAAATCCTTTCGGCAGCACTGTCAGGATCATTCTTGACGTGGGATTTCCCCTCACCGCGCTGCTCACCCGCGAGAGCTGCAGGGAACTGCACCTGGAGACGGGAAGTGCCGTTTTTGCAACATTCAAGGCATCGGCGGTTCATGTGATCCCCGTTTCCCGCTCATAAGATGAAAAAACACAAACAACCGTTACATGATGGCGTTGTCTGTGTTTCCTCAGGTTTTGAGGATTTTGTGTATGATGTGACAGTTTAAATTATTTATGCGCATATGAGTAAAAATAAGGTTACGATCATGAAAGTATGTTTTACCGCAAAAGGAACAACTCTGGACGCTCTCATGGAGGAGAGGTTCGGGCGTGCGCCGTATTTTATTATTATCGAGAGTGGGACCGGATCCTTTGAGGCAATCCAGAACCCGTTTGCTGATGGCGGAGGAGGCGTTGGCCCCAAGGCTGCTCAGGTCCTCATCGCAAATAACGTAAATGCACTGGTCAGCGGACAGGTTGGCGGGAATGCACAGGAAGTCCTTGCAGCAGCAGGGATTGCGATGTACACATACCGCACCGGTAAATCTGTCCGGGATGCATTCGATCAGTTCACGAAAAAAACCCTTGAACAATCTGCCTAACCTGAGGAATGGAACGATAAACAGTCACGGAATTATCCGGGAAACTTCCTGAAGGAAAAAATGAAACTTGCAATAGCCAGTGGGAAAGGCGGTACCGGCAAGAGCATGGTGGCAGCAAACCTCGCCTTTACGCTTGCATGGACGGGGCCGGTAACGCTTGTGGACTGTGATGTTGAGGAGCCCAATCTCCATCTCTTCTTTCCGGCCATTGCCTCGACACGGGAAGTCACCATGCCAGTGCCGGTTATCGATGAAACCGCGTGCCAGCACTGCGGCAAGTGCGGGGAGTTCTGCCAGTATGGTGCCCTGACCGTGCTGCCAAACCGTATTCTCCTCTTTCCCGAGCTCTGCCATTCCTGCGGCGGATGCACGCTGGTCTGCCCGAACGATGCCATTCATGAAGAGCCGAAACGGATCGGGACGCTATCTGTATCGAACCCGCAACCCGGCCTGAAGCTGATCTCGGGAACCCTAGACACGGGCAGCCCGCATGCGGTGCCGGTTATCCGTGAGGCTAAGAATCAGGCGGCTCATGACCCCTGTGTTATCCTCGATACGGCCCCGGGAACATCATGCCCGGTCGTCGAGGCGCTGGACGGGTGCGATGCCTGCATTCTTGTGACAGAATCAACACCGCTCGGCCTGCATGACCTCCAGCTTGCTATGGATGTTGCCGCCCGGCTGGGGATCCCTGCGGGCGTGGTCATCAACCGGAGCGACGGGAAGGATGAAGAGACCTTACGGTTCTGTATCGACCATGACCTCGAAGTCATGATGACCATCCCCTTCAGCCGTGAGATCGCCGCCATCCAGAACAGAGGAGATCTTCTCTGCCGGGCTCGGCCGGAGTGGCAGAAGGACTTCTGCTCTCTCTTCTTCAAATGCAGGGCGCTTACCGGGGTGGAGCGATGATCCGGCTTGCGGTTATCAGCGGCAAGGGCGGCACGGGAAAGACGATGATCACCGCCGCACTTGCCCACCTGCTTCCCGGCAGCCTCGTGTTTGCGGACTGTGACGTGGATGCGGCGAACCTTGAGCTTCTTCTGAACCCACAACTCATCCGGACAGAACCATTCATGGGGATGAAAACTGCGGTCATTGATACAGCTTTCTGCACCCAATGTGACAAGTGCGTGGAACATTGCCGGTTTGGTGCGATTGAACGTGACGGGGAAAAATACCAGGTAAACCCGCTCCGATGCGAGGGGTGTGCCGTCTGTGTCCACGTCTGCCCCATTGCCATTACCATGCAGCCACGACAGACCGGCGAGATCAAGTACTCAGAGACCGCACAGGGGCCTCTCGTGCATGCCCGGCTCGTGCCGGGTGCGGGGAACTCCGGGCTGCTTGTCCATGCGGTGAAAAAAACCGCCATGGAGCAGGACCGGTACTGCGATTTGTTCCTGATAGACGGCCCGCCGGGAACCGGCTGCCCGCTCATCTCCACCATCAGCGGTACGGATATCGTGCTCATCGTCACCGAGCCAAGCGTATCAGGGCTCCATGATCTCAAACGGGTGGTCGCCGTCTGCCGGCAGTTCCGGTCATGGATCCTTGTTGCCATCAACCGGTTCGATCTGGAGCAGTCCCTCACGGATAAGATACAGACCTGGTGTGGTGAAGAGAATATTCCCGTAATCGGGATGATTCCCTTTGATCCTGCGGTCATCGAATCGGTCAGGAGAGGTGTTCCCGTCACGGATTCTGGTGTAACGCCTGCAGCGCAAGCCATTCAAATACTGGCAACCCATCTTGAACAAGAGCTGATGGATCTTGGAAAAAAGCGGTGAGACTAAGGAATGCTGTCGGCGGAGAGGCCGCCCCCGGATGAACCGGGCGCTCGAAGGCGGGCCATCCGGGCGTTGCTATGCACCGCAGTGCAATTCGGATGAACAGAACGAGGTAGTCCTGCTCCTGCCGGAAGAGATTGCAGCACTGGACCTGATTGACGTACAGGGTCTTGAACAGGAAGAGGCGGCTGTTGTGCTTGGCGTTTCAAGGAAGACAATCTGGCGGGACATCCACGATGCACGTCACAAGATTGCGGATGCAATCCTCAATGGAAAAGTGATCCAGATGGAGGGCTGCACACGACGGCTCAAAGGACATTGCCCCAAGCGGGACGAGTCCCTCTGCCCGAAAAGCGGGGGTGGCCATTGTCCTAAAGTATCCAAAGGATCCGGAAAGGATACCCGTAAAATCGCAGAATGTGCGGATCGTATCACAGAATAATCACGGTATCGCGGGACAATGGTGTTGCCAGCATGAATAAAAAACACATCTTCGGACCGGTCCTCTCCCGCAGGCTCGGGCTCTCGCTGGGTATTGACCTGATCCCCTTCAAGACCTGCTCGTACGATTGTGTCTATTGTGAATGCGGATCCACCACGGACAAGACCGTCACGCGGCAGGACTTTTTCCCTGCTGAAGACGTGATGACCGAACTCCGTGAAGTGCTTGCTTGCCGCCCGCATCTTGATACCATCACGCTTGCCGGTTCCGGTGAGCCGACGCTCTCACGGTCGCTGGGGCCGGTCATCGCAATTGTGAAACGCGAGTACCCGGAATATATCCTGAGTGTCCTCACCAACGGAAGTCTCATGACCGGTGCGGGTGTGCGGGAGGAACTTCTTCCCGCCGACAGGGTCATCCCGACCATGACATCGGTTCATCAGGAGACGTTCGAGCGAATCCACCGGCCGCATCCCTCGCTCAGGATAGAAGCGATCATCGAGGGTTTTATCAGTTTCCGGAAGATGTATGCCGGGGCCCTGTGGCTTGAAGTGTTTGTCATTTCCGGCGTGAATACCACGGACGTTGAACTGGTGGGGCTCAAAGCAGCAATTGAACGGATTAATCCGGACCTTGTGCAGCTGAACACGGTCGACCGGCCTCCTGCAGAGGGATGGGTTGAGGCAGCAACGGACATCGAACTGGAACGAATCAGTGAGGTGCTGGGAAGGACCGGTATCGAAATTGTCGGCAGGACGCATCCCGTTTCACGGGTAACGCGGGCTATGACCGATGCCACAGACCTGATCCGTGCAACGCTCAGCCGCAGGCCTTCGACTGTAGAAGACCTTGTGCAGACCACGGGCATGAGCGGTGGCGAAGTGGTGAAGATTATCGGTATGCTCGAACGGAACGGGGAAGTTACATCGCAACGGGGGACTCGCGGGATTTTTTATACCCTCATTCCCAGGTGAAATAATGGGTGGTAATCACGAAGTCTTTCCGGTATCCCGCGCCAGTTACCTTGACGGGTGGTGGCGACGGTTCAAATACCAGCCGGGCCGGCTGGTGAACAGGTATGTCCGCCCGGGAGATAGGGTCCTAGATATCGGGTGTGGGCCGGGCCTCTTTACCCTGCCCATTGCGCGGCGCGTTGGAGAAAACGGGCAGGTCATCGCAGTGGATCTCCAGGAGGGGATGCTGGAGATCCTGAAGGAAAAGGCCTCTCATGAAGGCCTTCTCCCCCGTATCCGGCTCCACAAGACCGAACCGCAATCGATGGCGCTCGAATATCCGGGAGGTATTGATGTTGCATTTGGGTGCTGTGTAGTCCATGAAGTCCCCGATGCAGCCCGGTTGATGAAAGAGGTCTTTTCCCTTCTTGTCCCAGGAGGGGCGTTCCTCATCACTGAACCAAAGCACGAGGTTCCCGCCGATGAGTTTGAAACCACGTTAGCAATGGCAGCATCGGCCGGGTTTCACCAGGTTGGAACTCCCTTTGTTTTATGGAGCCATACGGCGCTGCTCAGAAAGTAAGAGGAAGGCATCTCTAATAAGAGTACATAATCCCTCAGGAAAGGGTTTTTCCTCTTTTCGCCCATACGAAAAAAATTGAATTTTTTACATATGGTGGGAAATCAGGAAATCCCCGGCTCAAATCATCTCATAATATTTCATCGAACCACAAGCCCCGCACCGGTCGCTTTCCATGAGATAATCGGGGATTGTCTCACCGCAGCAGGAGCACGTGACTGAAGACCATTTTTCCTTTTTCTTCACTGTAACCCGGACCCGTTCGAAGGATAGGATATTCCGGCCGGCCCGGAAAATCTCATCAAACAGTTGCCCTTTCATGGTCTTCTTGTCGAATGCCGGGCTGTTGGCATACCAGATATCGACCGTGGGATATTTTTTCAGTTTTGCCAGGTCCACGTACACCCGCACGGCATCGGCAGTCGCATGTTCTGAAGGCAGATTCATGGTGATAGCAAATTTTCCGATAGGTATGATCCTGAGCCGGTTATTCCCGATAGTGATGTGGGCGAGAACCTGCAGGGCATCGGGAAGGCACTTGGGCGTCTCGCAGACCCCGTAGAGTTTCAGCCCTTTTTTGACCCCGAGGAGTTCCATCGCATAGTCTACCATGAACGCCCCGATAAGGACCCCGGGTGCCGGGTAAGTATGGAATTCAGCCAGCCGGAGGATCTCCTCCTGGAGTGCGGGGGATACCCCGCCCCTCGCCATACTGGCTTTCAGCACATCTGGTCTCTCTTCGGGGTGGTCAGCTTGCATGGATCAGCGGTTGATCGCAGTGTGATAAACATCTTGTGAAAAGTAACAGATTATAGTGAACGCTCGTTGAAACAGACATTTGAAACCGCGATGGTAAGGTTATACTACCATCCTTATTTTTTCGTTTTGAACAGCACAGGATATTTCTCTCGTGAATTCCATACAATTTTTCAAGCCATCAGATTTTAGGAGAACACACCATGGGAGACTCCATCAAGCTGGGAATCATTATCTGCGACCGGTACCGGACCTGCGCCGGGGGGAAATGTCTGCGGGCACTACGCAACCGAGAAGGGGCATTTGAGCGGTACAAAGGAAAAGACGTGGACCTGGTCGGGTTTACAACCTGCAACGGATGCCCGGGCGGGAATGTCGAATACATACCGCAGGAGATGAAGAATAACGGAGCGGAGGTAATCCACCTTGCTACTGGCATGATCGTTGGTTATCCGCCGTGTCCCCGGATTTCCTATTTTTCCCGGTTCATAAAAGAAAAATACGGAATGGATGTCGTAGTTGGAACACACCCGATCCCCCAGAAATATTACACAACCCATCAGAATCTCGGGTCGTGGGATGCAGGTGCATGGAAGGATCTGATCACACCAACGCTCACTGATGAGAAAACCCGGCTTGCATACGATTAGGGATCCTCATTTTTTCCAATTATTTATATCATATCTGCACACCAACAGTCGCACGATGACAAAACCGCCCCCCATGACCATTCCTGAAGCAGCCGAAGTCCTCGGCCTTACCGGCCGTGCAAGCTTGAACGGGATACATGCCCGGTTCCATGAACTGGTCAAAGAGTGGCACCCGGATGTATCGGAGCACGATCCGGATCTTTCCCATACCACATTCATCCGCATAAAAGAGGCATACGATATTCTCATCGAATATGGCATGAACTATGAATTGTCGTTCCGGGCAGAAGATATCAGGAAAGGGACGGGTTATGATTCACGGGAATTCTGGATGGCGCATTTTGGTGATGATCCCATCTGGGGCTGAATCCCTATAGCGGACTGGCCTGCACCAATTTTTTTACTCCGTAAACAATCAAATCGAACTCTTTTGAAAAAGAATTGCCCAAACCAGCTCTTTTAAGTATTTATGCGCATATGAGTAATTAAAGGTACCAAAAAGGTGCCAGGAGAATTCACAATGCCAGGATTGAATGGAACAGGACCTCAGGCAAATGGTCCGATGAGTGGCAGGGGCTTTGGCAGGTGCCGCACGATCGTTGCACCTGCGCAGGAGCCTGCTGTCGTAGTACAGCAAGCGGGTGAAGAGAGCGGGACTGCACTATCGCAGGAATCCGTACAGAAAAACCCGGTCTTCGGCCGTGGGCGCGGGGGTGTTCCCTTTGGGTGCGGACGGGGTTTCGGGTTCGGCGGCGGTAGACGCATCCGGGGATAAGAATCCCATTTTTCGAGGTAATATCATGAAAATCGCAATTGCAAAAGAGGGAGACTTCGTCTCCGAGCACTTCGGACACTGCACCGAATACGCAGTCTTCGATATCGAAAATAACAAGATCACCTCACGAAAAATCCTTGAAAGCCCCGGACACGAGCCGGGAAAGTTGCCGGTATTCCTTGCCGGGCATAAGGTCACACACGTCCTTGCTGGCGGTATGGGCCCCCGGGCAGTTGACTTATTCTGCCAGAATAAAATCGAGGTATTCCTTGGAGTACGGGGTGAAATTGAAACCGTAGTCAGGGATTTCATGGCAGGAAAGATTGCACAGGGCGAGAGCAGCTGCTCCCACGGGCCCGATCATGAGTGCACCGGGCATTAATCCCTCTGACTCCATGCACGTTCCTGTACGATAAGACAATATAATTTCCGGAGAACGAGGCCGTGCAGCCGGGTAGCCGCCCGGGTGTGGCCTCTCATTCGGGAAATCATACGATACCGATAATTATGACGCAACACACTGAAGGAAACCCGGAAACGAAGGGTGCATCCCATGCCCCCAAAGGGCTGCCACCGAAAGCCAAGATCGATGTCAAACATGTAATTCTTGTCCTGAGCGGCAAGGGAGGCGTGGGTAAATCAACCGTTTCCACCAACCTTGCCTCAGCTCTCGCCGCTCATGGCAGGCAGGTCGGGCTGCTCGATCTCGATATTCATGGCCCGAACATTCCCAAGATGCTGGGCATCGAGGACCAGCGGCCTGCCGTTCTCGAAAAACATATGGAACCGGTCCACGTGACCGGGAAACTTTCGGTCATGTCGATGGCGTTCCTGCTTCCTGATACGAGTTCCCCGGTCATCTGGCGCGGGCCGATGAAGATGGCGGTAATCGGGCAGTTCCTGTCTGACGTAAACTGGGGGGCACTCGATTACCTGATCGTCGACCTCCCGCCCGGGACCGGGGACGAAGCACTCTCCATTGTCCAGCTGGCTCCGAATGTTCAGGGTGCAGTGATTGTCACCACGCCGCAGGATGTAGCAGTGCTTGATGCAATCAAGGCGGTAAAATTCATCGAGAAACTGGAACTGCCGGTCATCGGCATCATCGAGAACATGAGCGGGATGGTCTGCCCCCATTGCGGAGATACCATCGACCTGTTTGGCAGGGGCGGTGGTGAGAAAGCAGCACGGGAACTGGGGGTCCCCTTCCTTGGTGCTATCCCGCTCGATCCGGCAATGGTGAAAGCCGGTGACGAAGGGCGCCCGTATGTCCTCCGGCATGCTGATACGCCCACTTGGAAAGCAGTGGATACGGTCATGGAAAACCTGGTAAAACGGGTGGAGTCCTGAAAGGATTCTCTGAAAAAGGAACTTAAATATGCGAAAATATCCGGGTATCCCCGAACTGCTTGAAGCATATATGCAGGAACAGGGATCTACTGAACGGTGGGTTACCGTGCAGGAACTCCGTGATCGGTTCTGCCTTACCCGCTACCAGTGTAATACGGTTTCCGGGTTTTTGCGTCGGTTGGAGTTCGGGCCATTCGGGCAATTCCCTTTCATTGTTGCGAAGATAATGCGAGAAGACGGAGAGAATCCTTCTGATCCAAAGAAATGCCGGTATCTGCTGAAACTACGGGTACATTATGCTCTGCAACGGGAGCACGTTCATGGCACGCAATAGGGATGTACCGGACCTGCTTGAACGGTTCATGATAGAATCCGGGGAGACACAACGTTGGGTTACCGTCAATGAAATCCGGACGTATTTCAATCTGGATGAATTTTCTGCACCGCCAATATCTGGTTTTCTGCAACGGATTTATCACGGACCCTTTTTTTCCTGCCCCTATCGTGTGGAGCGGATTGAAAAGATCACCGTTCAGAAAAAGCAGCGCAGGGTTATCAAGAGATATCTTGTCGCACGGAGACCCTCGGCACGTAAAAAAAATCCGGCAGGTGTCAGTATCCGGCTACCCGAAAAAGATACCCCTGAGGTTTTCACCGACTCGGCTGCAATTGAACATCTTGACCGGGTGTTACTGAGAAACCGTGATGGAACCGATCATTCACGTGATCATTGAATGTCCATTTGATGAAAGGGCTGGTCCTGGCCCGGGTCGTGGACCCGGCAACAGCTCAGCAGATTGTCGGGCTGATTACGGGGATGGGGGGATAAACCCCTTTTTCCCCGTCGATGACCTTCAAAAATGGGGGTAAAATCCCCTCAGGAAAAATAAGCCCTATACGGGCTCCTTTTCCCCCGACTGTGCCCGGGCCAATACCGGAAAACCCCATATTATCCTCTTTTTCAGTTCCTGTGGAGAATATGCCTTATTCTCGCCCCGTTTGCCGAAATACGGCAGAATTGCACCTCGTATAACCGCCGCCAAAGGCCCTTAAATCGCGCCGGATTTTGCCACCTATTTTACCCCATCCGGGGCCCGGAAAGGCTGCCGGAATGCGATTATGAAGGTCTTTTTCTCCGACGGAGGTTTCAAAAAATAGGGATTTTTGGGATATTCAGATATAATCTCTCATTTTCTTAACGAGAGCAAGACGTTCGGTTGCCTCGTCTTTCTTTGCTTTTTCAATCGCAGCAATAATTTGTTTAATCGGTACAGCGAGGGAATATATTTTCTGTGGCCGGCCTTTATGCTGGGACGGGGCCTCACCGCTTTTGATCCAGCCTTGCCCGGACAGATATTTGATTGCGATGCTGACTTCGGGCTGGCGCAGATCTGTTCCACGTTCGAGATCCCGTGATGTTGCTGTCGGAGTATTTGCAAGAAATACCAGCATTTGTGCAACGGTCTTCTTTGTGCCGATCTCGATGAGGAGGTTGACAAATTCCTCTTCCTTCTCGGTGAATAACTGAATAGTTTGCTCTTTCATCGGTCACCCGTTTCCGGATTGCTTCAATTTGCTTTTTATTATAACATTAAAGCCATTCTGGTCGAATAAGGAAAAATTGACGGTGAGGGATTCGTCCCACAAGTTGTGGGACAATTGGAGTGCTCTTTTGTATCGCATCATTTTTCAAGCACTTCTCCCTCAAGACCGAACAAAAGTCCAGACAGTGTCTGGACAATTCTCCCGGCAGTGTCGAGACAATTATCTACTCACTGTGTAGACAATTCTGGTCAAGTTAGTCCATAAAAAAGGCCACAGATTAAAGGGGCCGGTAGGGGCCTAAGGTGTCTCTGAAGAATCGGACAAACGAGACATGAACGGGACATGAACAGGACATTATGAGACATTATTGAGACAAATGAGACATCGATTTCTCAAAAACCAAAAGGGCCAGAGAAGGGCCAAAAGGGATAGCCTTCCGCCGGAGGAGAAGGGCCTGACATGCCCGCGTGATTGACTCTCTGATTTGTGGGTCCAGTGCCCCCACAATCTTACTACAACCATTTGAGGAATGCACGCAATTTCCGCGCAATACGCGCAATATAAAAAATGGGGAGCCGGAACCTCACAGAAGGGCTTTCAGTTTCTTCCGGAAGGATTCCCGCCGGTCACTTGTCAGCCGGTCAATGACATCGAGAAGCACGACATTGAACGACTCTGCCGCTTTGATAAGATCAACAACCTCGTCACGGACCGGTGCGGACGTGACATAATATTGTTTATCGATACGCTCGGTCTTTGCCGATTCAATTGCGGAGCTGTCGATACCAAAGACATCATCGAGCAGGATGATCGCTGCCGTATGATTCTCGCACTTGATACCCGTCGCGAAAAACAGTGCCAGGACTGAATAATACATGCTGTAATAGGCCATCGACACGGATTCTTCGAACCGCTCATTATCCAGGAGCAGTCTGGCAGAGGCAAGGAAACTCTCCGATTTTTTCAGGTAGGCTGTCCTGATCTCATCGCTGGGCGCAACCAGCTGGAGCGCCTTGTCTTTATGCAGTTTTTTCAAAAAACCCTGTTTTGTCAAAGTACACCTCCACGCCTTTAATGATGATATGGTCCTTGATGATCTCACGGATGAGCAGGTTCTTGATATCAAAGTCCCCGAGTTTCACACTCAATGACGAATTCCGCTGTTCGAGTTGTTTCTTCAGGGAGGTATTCAGCGTTTCGATGAAGAGGTCGATATCACTGTCCTTTTTTGCGAGTCCCTTTGCATAGCTCCCGTATAACAGGGCAAGCGGGATCTCCGGCACATCCTGCACGGCACGGATGATACCCCGCAGGACCGGGTATCTGCTCACGGCCATCGATTGTTTGTACATCTCGGCGATTATCGCAGCATTCCTGCCCTCAATGGTCCTCTTGATGGTGAAGACTTTGTTTTTCCCCTCCATCCGGAAATCTACAATATTATCTTCGATAAGATCGCGGAGTTTCCGCAGGACCGTGGCGTGGTTGCTGGCAAGACGCTCGGCAATGGCCCGGGTATGAAGATCCTCCTTGAGAAGAAGCGCCACGATCTCATTGGTCAGATTTTGTTCCACATGGTTCATTTTTGAACCAATCAAATATAATCATTCTGGTTGGCCCGCTGCCGGGCCGCAAAAAAGTCAGAGGGTGTCTGACCAATTGAATCGGAATGAACAGAGCCGGTCGCGGAGCGGGGCTTTGCACGGCGCAGTCGTGCGAAGCGTGCGACGCGGGCGGCGATCCTCGGTTGCTCGGTTGGCACGCAGACGCTCGGTCATGTTCGTCTCCACGGGCTCGCGCCCGTTCCGCTCACATCACCTCGCTGTTTTCCGGAGTTTCCTGTTGGTAGGATGACGCCCCTGGCTTGTCGCGATGCTCCGGCGCCAGCGGCTGCCCCGGCCCGCTCCTCACACCATGCTTCGCATCGTGTTCGTCGCTGTTGATGCGAAAACGTAGACGCTCAGTGACTCGCTCGCACGACGCACAGGGGGCTCGGACTCGCCGCTGAAGCGGCTCCTTACCTTCGCGCCCCTGTCGCGGTGCTCGCTCGGGCCGCTGGGCCCCGGACCCGCCGCCCGCTTCGCTCCTCCCGCCCTTGAAAGGGACGGGCAGTCATAGCGATAGGAACGGAGGTCGGTTTCAGGGCACGGGAGGGAGGACAAAGCGACGGTTACCGGACGCATCAGCGGACGGTCGCTCGCTTTGTCGGGCGGGTCCAACCGAAGCGATCGCGTACCAACAGGAAACCGAGAGGGCGGGTCATGGTCACACGGCGCGGTTACGGGACACATCAGCGGCCTGTCGCGCTGTGTGCCTGGGCGGGCCTTGCGTAAAAATTAAATTTAATTCTGCGCAATTGCCTTATTTCGCAAATCGGACAACGCACCGCTTTTACTTTCACCCTGCGCACGGCGGAGAGTTATATGTGCTAACGTCGATAGATGTATGGTGAAAAACACCATGAGGCCAACAACAAAAACAGATGTAAAGTTCGAGCACATAGGGGCAGCCCGCCTCTATCAGAGCTCGGTCCGTATCGATGTCAAGACCATGCAGGCGGTTATTCCCGCCGGAGAAGTCCGCAGGCTCGAAGACCACTGGCCCGCGTCAGTCTATGACATCTCGGACGTTATGAAAAACGCGGACGCGGCCCCGGTCGGGAAGGCATGGATCACCCGGTCCGGCAAAGCGGTGATGATCTCAATCAACGATGTGCAGTACGTCTCCCCGCTCGCACAGGTGAAAGGTATGCTCAAGGGCGAGCGGAAATATGCGAACGTCTCGACTATGCAACCCGTCGGGGTGCCAGCATGAAAGCCGCTGACGTAAAAGCACAGATCAACGAGAGGATCATAAAATCCCTCTCGGAGGGAAAGATCCCCTGGCTGAAACCGTGGACCGAGAACGGCCCGCGAAACCTTTTCAGCGGCAGGGCATACACCGGGCTGAACCGGTTGATCCTCGGACTCAGCTCCTACCCTCTCCCTTTTTGGGCAACCTATCGCCAGTATCTCGCCGCAGGGTTACAGGTCCAGTTCGGCGAACACGGGACCGGGATTATCTATGCAGGCCGGACCGTGAAGACCGACACGAAGACCGATGAGAACGGCGAGGAGACCGAGAACAAAAAACAGATCCGTTTCCTCAAAGCCTTCGTTGTCTTCAACATCGCCCAGACCGATTACAAGGAGAAGGGCTACAAGCTGCCGGACCTGAAAGAGAACACCCACCTTATCGGATGCGATGCAGTCATTCA
>CAIKOD010000111.1 GCA_903828975.1 uncultured Methanomicrobiales archaeon
GCTGTTGTTCACTTTGTCCCAACCGATTCCGATCCGTTGTGACAAAGTGGGGCCATTGATATGCCCCCACAACATGCTTTCCGATACCACTTGCCGGTTCTCCATGCCCGAGGCGCGTGGCGCCACCTGCGACGGGCTGACGAGATAGGGATAGGTGAGAGATGAGGAACACCAGACCAGCGACGAGGCACCCGGTTACCGAGCGGAGCGAGGTCGAGGTGCCGAGGAGCGACATCGTTTTTGGGTCCTGAAATATTCCCCCGACACCAGGGCAACTATAACAACCAGCGACGAAGACGCCCGGTCACGGCCGGCCAGGCCGTCGCGGCGTCGAGGAGCGGCAGAGATCCCGAGACAACATACCCGGAGGGAAGGGCCTCGGAGACGGCCGGAGGCCGGCAGTGGGCCTTCCCGAAGGGCCACCGCAGGTTTTATATTACATAATTATACGCTGCTATATGTTGTTATTCACTTTCACACCGTGCATGGCGATGCCTTATAGCTTCACTCGCTAACAGTATATGTGGTGAAAAAAGTGTCCAAACCACTTGAAACCAAGATTGAGCACGTCGGGACCGTGAAATTGTCCGGCGGCATGTTGAGAATAGATGTGAAAATAATCCAGGCGGCGATCGCCCGCTCGGATGTTTCGCGCCTGGTCAATGAACAGGCCCGCGTGACTGTCTGGGATATGACTCCCGTCTGGGCCGGGTCCGGCGAGCCGACCGAGGCAGGCCAGGCATGGATCAACGGGTCCGGCCGTGCCGTGATGTACCAGATTCAGGGCAGGAGGTACATTTCGCCACTGTCCCACCTGCGAGCAGCCGTCGCAGGATCACGGAAGTTCGCGAACATTTCAACGATCAACTGGGAACCCTGTAACCCGGGAGCCGCAGAGCAAGCAACCCCCCAGGGGGTGCCGGCATGATACCCGCTGCTCAGGCTATACTCATCGCAAGCCTCCGGTGCGAATCCGTCAGACTATTGAAGCAGGCAACCGCGATCGAGTTTGACGCACAGGATCTTGCATACCAGGCGAGAGAGATCGAAGACCAATATGAACAGGAAACGACCTGTGATGAAGCTTCGAACGAGATCGGGGACCGTTGTTCATCTTGTCGGTGGCTGCACACAAAAGATACGATCGACTGGTCAGGGGCATGCGGAAAGCATGTCACCGTCAAGCGGTGTATCTCGATGCATCAATGCCACGGACCCGAGCGGGTGGAGGTCTCATAATGTCATTCGTTGTCTATGAGGTCGACCTGATAAAAGGGGAGGGGAAAGACCCCCACCTTTTCCAGACCCGGGAAGAGGCAAGGGATCACGCGGTGAAAATCGCCGAAGGGTGGCGCGAAGGTGACGACCGGATAATTTTTGAGGGAAATATGGTCCTGGTCCTCACTCAATCAGGGCTGCTGGATTTTGGAGCAGTAATCACGGAGGTGGCATAAATGAACGATCTTCCCGTTGGATTCCTCCGGGCTGAGGCCGAATGGCTCCAGCCACCAGACCAGGAACCTCCGATCAGTGTCCGGATCTCTGCCTGGGTTTCGGTCTTTGCTGATGTTGGGAAGTCAGCAAATGAGTGTGTCCAGGAACAGATCCGCGACGGCACGATCGCGATCGAGGACCTCGACTCGATCGAAGTGGACGAGATTGACGGCCAGTGGCCATCCGATGGGAGTGAGTGGTGATGGAATACAAAATTTTAGTCAATAGAGGGACGGGGCCACATCTCATCGCGGAATGCGTCGATCATGGTGCTGCGGTTGATTTCGCTGCTGTGTATGCACACAATCACAATATGGGCTGGATGTGGTCGAAAGTGGCTTCTAATGAGATCGTTATCAGGCCAGGCTTTACGAACGGGAAACCGCGTCTCCGGGGTGGTCGGGTATGACCACCTCGACCCCCCTCCCATTCTGGACCGAGGAGGACATCATCAGCAGGTACACCCGGGTCGATGCCCTGAATGACGGTGAATTAATAGCTGCACCCGAAGCACTCACCCGGCAGGCCGGGATCTCCGTCCCGGTCGCATTCACCCGGGCCGCCTGGTATCAGTACATCGAACCATCGTATCTTCCCGAGATGCCCGACCAGGACCTGACCGGCAGGTTGTGGGACCTGCTCTGGATGCTGCGAATGTCTGCGAACAGATCACGCAGCAGCAGTGTAATTATATTCCGCGTGGCCTTTGAACTCCTGCGTGAGAGGGCCAGGGCCAACGGAATTATCCACCACCGGGGCGGTGAAACCGTCGAACTCAAAGCGGTCTGCGGACCAGGTGACGAAGGCGAGCCGGTCATAACCGTTATGCTGCCAGGGGAGGACTAAGTAATAATGGTTAAAACCCCACCTCATCAATTTTATACGACCGAGGAAGTGGCCGCGATGCTTCACCTTCACGTCCAGACCGTCAGATCGCTAATTTTAAAAAAGCGGCTGGGCGCTATAAAAATCGGCATGGATTGGCGGGTAAGTGAAGATGACCTGACCGAATTTATCAAGGAAAACAGGAACAAGTAACCGCGACCGGTCACGTGTCCAAACCACATTACCGGCCGCGATCGGTTTATTATTGCATCCCTTTTCTTATCAGATTATCTCCCAGGAGTAAATTTTTCCCTGCGGGGCGTCGCACGGTCCGGCCCTGAAGGCCCGGCCATCGAGCGCCACCCCTGCGGGTTCTTGATCTGCTGGCACGATATCGCTCCTCGGCACCTCGACCTCGCTCCGCTCGGTAACCGGGTGCCTCGTCGCTGGATCCAGTGCTCCCTGTGCCAACCCCATCTCATTTCATCGGGCCGTCGAAGGTGGCACGGCATCAGCCGGGCCTCGGCCACCACAGGTAGCCCGCAAGCGGTAGCGGAAAGCGGGCGAATTTGCTTACCGCGAAGGCATCGGTGTCGTCAGACACGGTTGCCCGCGAGCTGGCAGGCGATAACGAGGAGTACGCGACGAAGTTATGGCCGTCGTTCCACCCAGTACATTCTGAAAAAACCAGGGCATGATGTGAAGACGAGGAGGCCCGCAGTGGAGCGAAGCGGAACGAGGACACGAGGAGGCGAATATGATGCCCGAAGTAACCACCAGCAATCTACACACTTTCATCCCGCACGCCCCCTGCACTTATCAACCTGTACCAGTAACCCATACCACCTATCATGGACCTTGAATGGCCAGGCGATATCTGCATACCGGAACGGACAATAACCGTAATCATTGGCCCCTCCAGTATTCTCGAAGAGGGCCTAAACAGTAGTAGCGGCATAATGCGACGTTATCCCTTCCTCTATGTTTGCAGCAATTATTCTGCCGTACTCCCGAACCTGCACAGGACCTCGTTTGAGTTTTCTGTCCGAAGAGGGTTCACATCCGACCAAATGGCCACGATCATCAACGAATGTGATGCAACCTATCTCATTATCGAGCATGACCCTTCGCTCTATGAAACTGATACGAAATTGATCCCGAGTGTCATTAACCGATTGAAAACATTTGCACGTAACGAAGGCACGGTGGTTGTGTATTCCCGGTATCTAGACAGATTTATGCGACATCTTCTCCGGGCATCAGGCAGGGCATACCTCTATGCTGACTGGGCAAACGTAATCCGGAATAGCCAGTTAAAGAAACAGCAAAAACGGGATGGACCACCCCGGAGAATCGTGTCCAGGCAGGTCCGGCTCGATCAAGTTAGTAGATCAGAGATAAAAACCGAGGGTCTTGATAGCGCACTGGCCGATATCATAACACCTGATGAATGATGGTCCTCCTGCCCTCCGCTCCATGATTTCGCCGGGCGAAATTCTTTCGCGTAGCCGAAAGGGAGCGGACAGGAGGCACCGGTGGTGTGGCCCCGCCCTTTAGGCTTGGTAGGGCGGGGAGCGAAGCGGGGGGAGGGTCGGTCGCAGGGGCGAGCCGTCGGTGCCTATTCAGTTGCCGGATTTGAATTCTTACGAGTTCTTTTCAAAGTCTCTCTGAGTATTTTTTTACCCGATTCTCCGGTCAACACTTTCTCTATCCCGGCTTCAATAATTTCTTGAGGTATCTCTATCAATACACCCCCAGATGGGCTCTTCCTAATTTCTTTTGAATTAGTGGAATCAGATTTTTCCTGGGTCGTCTGCCCAAATAAGCCAGTTAAATTCAGTTTAACATCAGAAAGGTCTTTTCCATATGCTTCCTTCACAATTTCCCTGCTATTCGCTTTGATTTCAGTAACATTTACACTTCTTAATTCTGCCAAATATTCCCGATATCCTTGATTGCATAAAGCACAACTACAAAAACCCAGTTTGGCCCTCCCCTTTGCAAGCATCATCATCAATACCAGAGTCGGTCCGAAAGACATGTGTTTTAACCAGCACCAGTTTACGGTTTTAAATGGATCTTCTTCATTTGATTTTACTGGGTCGGGTTTTTGTGGTGCAATTTTCTTTTTAGTATTTTTAACATGTTCTTCAAATTTCCCTTCTAGCAGGTCAACCCCACAACCATTGCAATAGTGGGCACCTTTCAAAATTTGAAATCCACAGATGTCACATTTTTCCAACATGAGGAAATTATCAATAGATCTGTCCAATTAAAATATTGTTGAATATAATTTACGTCATTTAATGGCCTTGAGGAGTGAAACTGAGTAGGGTAGTTTCATGCGCGAACAAAAAAGATCGGTTACTTTATCTGAATAATTATCTCTTTGCAAATCGTTTAGAATTTAATATAGCATTGTACCCTGCTTCCGGGCTCCCGTCCGCAGCATCAGTATAAAGGGGTCTTCAGCTCTTTTCATCAACCCATTTATTTTTTCGAGGGTCTCACGTACGCGTACCGATAGTTAACCTCCCATCCCTCGATTTACATAGTTAGTCGAAGTGCCCGTAATGATCAAGGCCAGGATCCGGGCGTGAGGACTCGTACGGTGAAACTTAAACCCGGGGCATTGCGTGTGGTCGCCGAATGGATAATAAGTCAGGGGCAATTTGGCCAGTTCGTAAAAACCTAAAATCCCGAATATTGTAGGCACATGAAATATCTAATCTCAACATATGGTTGATAGTTTTAGTAATTCTCGGCAATAAGGCCATAGAATTTGTCAAACAAATGTTTTAACGTGCTTATAATATAATAGACACATTATAACCACTGTACGCCCGAATCAAACAATAATTTAAGAGAAATGAGTTAAAAAAGAGAAATTGTTGGATTTTACAAATTCGCGTGCCTAATTTGTCCGGGAACTTAGGTAAAAAAGAATCCGTCCTTATAGGCATGGAGATCTCAGGCTCTGAAGGTGTCGCATAGTATTGCAGCCGGCTGTCCGGGTGGTTACTATGTAGCCCACAGACTGTATTCTTCCTGATAGCACTTCCCGTGGGTGAGTGGTTAAAATTCTGCCAGACCCAAAAAAAACTCTTGTTGGATCATTGGGTATCCGGGATTCACCCGGATGAATTATAGTATCTTCTTCCCCGCATCGGGGCCGGCCTTGATGATATAGACCTCGGTAATCTTCATGATAACTGCAGACTTTGGAGTCAGGTTGGGCCTCATTTCTTTCATCCATGCAACGTCCTGTGTAAAGACCTCGTCACTGGTATGGAGGGTGATCGAACCCTTGATCTGGAAGCCACCTTTCTCTCCCCAGAAAGATATGGCAATCTTTGGATTTTCTTTCAGGTTATTTAGTGTCTTTTTGAAAAACTGGTCTGAAATAAGAAGCCTTTCGTCATCCAGAAGCTTGAATGCCCCAATCGGGACAACGTTGGGAATGCCATCCTTTGAAGCTGTTGCCAGGAATACGATCTTGGTCCCTGTCAGCGATTCCTTGATCTCATCAGTCAGTTTAACCATTTCGGATTCTCCTCATTAGGATCTACTTCAATCAAGGTTATTAATGGTTTGCAGTCCTTTCGATGCTGGAATGGAGCATGAACCGTCTCACCAGCGCGGACCTGAGGTACCGGGGATGTGGTACCGCCATTCAGGCCTGGCTGGGGCGGGGAATGGGGTGGTTATGAAACGGCGACACGGCATCATTATCACCCCGCCGTCATCATGAAATCCAAGCCACTAGGTGCAATCGCCTGATACGTATCAATACGGAGTCCGGAAGTGATACGGAAACAAAAAATCGGGTGGATGTATGACCACCCGGATCCGTCTATACCCCGAAGGCAACTACTATTCTATCGCAAAGAATAGTGACCCTTTTGCTAAGGTAACCCTGGATGATTTTAATAGTGAAGCGGTCCTTTCCCTGGGACGTCTTAAAGCCTTAAGACATTTTCACAAAACCCGGTGATTTTCAAATATCCCGCAACAGGGAAGTACGTGGAAAAAATGGGGCCCCATGACGCCAGCGAAGCACTACCCGACGACATGAACAACGCGGTATGCCCCATCAGACACCGTTATCTCGAACCGTGCCCCCACGCCTGGCTCCCCGTTTTCTGTAATCGTAATCCCGGTGATGGAAAGGATCTCACGGGAGAGAAAAAGACCAAGACCGGTATTTTTTCCAAATCCCCTCTCAAAGATGTGATATTTTTCAGCTACAGGAATCCCTTCGCCGTCATCTTCATAGATAACAACCATCTTCTTTTCCTGTACCGTGCAGGAAAGGCGGATACGTGATACCTGTCCCCCATGTCGCCAGGTATTGTCGAGGAAGTTGAAGAAAACCCTTTCCAGAAGAGGATCTGCAAATACTTCAAGATCCCCTGTCTCTACCTCCACCATCATACCGGATAACTGCCGGCGTTCGACCACCACTGCAAACATATCTCCCATATTCTGCCAGGTGGGTTCTTTTTGCCCGATATTTTCATAGTCCTGGGTCATATCGATCAGCTGTTGTATCCTGAACTCGGGTTCAATTAGGGAATATAGGGTAATCCAATTTTTTTGCTAGATCGCGAACTTTTTTTGGGACCTCAGTAACTGCCCGCTCATCATGTATCCAGTATGCGTACACCTTA
>CAIKOD010000112.1 GCA_903828975.1 uncultured Methanomicrobiales archaeon
TCGTTCCTATTTTCACACTCCATTCATTCGCCCCTGCGCCCGACCCACCCCCAAATTCCCCGCCCTACCAAGCCTAAAGGGCGGGGCCACACCACCGGTGCCTCCTGTCCGCTCCCTTTCGGCTTCGCGAAAGAATTTCGCCCGGCGAAATCATGGAGCGGAGGGCAGGAGGACCATTGAGGACTACAAACATGGTATCGGGCATCATGTTCGCTTCCTCGTTTCCTCACTCCACTTCGTTTCGTTCCGGGCCTCCTTCGCTCACTTCATGCCCTGGTTCTTCAGATTGTACCGGGGTAATACTGACGGCCAAGACTTCGTCGCGGTGCTCCTCGTCATCGCCTGTTTCTTCACGCTCCGGGACACAAGGCTGATGCCATCGGTCCCGTTCGCTGCGTTATGTTGAGAAGCAGACGCTCCGTGACTCCCTTGCTTCGCTCGGTCGGGGCGCTAGCCCCCTTGTCAATATCAAAATAAATAGCGGCTGCTTTCCGCTATCACTTGCAGCCTGTATGAAATGGAGGGAGCACAGACCCGGTTGATACCGTGTCACCTCCGAGTGCTCCCACCGCCCTCTAAAGAGATAGGATATATTCTGGATGGGGATGCTAACAGGGCGGGAAGGCAGCCCGGTTACGGTCTGCATCCGCAGGCCGTCGGAGCTGTCGGGTGGGCGCAGGCAGGCAAATGAGATCCCGGTATAACAAGCCCGTAGGGGTGGCGCTCGATGGCCGGACCATCAGGGCCGGACCGTGCGACGCCCCGCAGGGAAAAATTTGTCCTGGTAGATAATCTGATAAGAAAAGGGATGCAATAGATTAACCGACTGCGGTCGGTTTTATCTGTTTGTAGCACTTTCTACCGGCCGTAGTTACTTGTTCCTGTTCTCTCTGATAAATTCGTTAAGGTCCTCTTCACTAACCCGCCATTCCTTTCCGATTTTTATCGCTCCAAGACGCTTTTTTAAAACCAGAGTCCTGACGGTCTGGACGTGAAGACGCAGCATCGCGGCCACTTCATCTGTTGTATAAAATTTATGAGGTGGGGTCCTAGCCTCTCTAACCATTACTATTCAGTCCTCTGCAGGGAGCATAACTGTTATTACTGGTTCGCAGTCATCACCGGGACCGCATACCGCTTTAAGCTCGACGATTTCGCCGCCCCGGATATATACAATCCCACTCGCCCGGGCTTTTTCACGGAGAAGTTCAAAGGCCACGCGGAATATGATAACGCTGCTGCCCCTGGATCTCATGGCACCTGATCGAAGCATCCAGAGTAGATCCCACAGTCGGCCGATCTCGTCCTGGTCTGGCATCTTTTCGAGGTAGTGAGGGCTGACATACCCGGCCCAAACCGCCCGGGTCATTGCGACCGGGATCGAGATCCCCGCCTGCCTGGTGAGGTCCTCGGGAGCTGCGATCAGTTCACCATCCCGCAGGCCATCGGCCCGGGTGTACCGGCTGATAATGTCCTCCTCGGTCCAGAATGTTTGAGGGGTTGAGGTGGTCATACCCGACCACCCCGGAGACATGGTTTTCCATTCGTAAAGCCGGGCCGGATGACAATCTGATTGGCTGCCACTTTCGACCACATCCAGCCCATATTATGATTATGTGCATATACTGCGGCGAAATCCACCGCTGCACTATGATCGATACACTCGGCGATGAGCTGGGGGCCTATTCCTCTATTAACAAAAATTTTGTATTCCATCATTACACCTCTGCATGATGGCCGCAGGCCGGACAGTTGTATCCCGCGAAGTAGTTCACGGACCCGGCCCGTTCTGGCTCTCCCTGGTCTTCTGTCCCGGTTATATGGTCCTCGATTGGGACGACCGCACCGCAGTTCTCGCAGACTTCTGCACCTGCAGGGAAATCGCACCCATCAATCGCATACCTGGCATCGCCGTTGTATCGCTCGCAATGGTGACAGGGGAGTTTTCCACTTTCGCGTATGCAGGTGTATTGCGAACAATCTGAACACCGGGAAGCAAGGATTGGATGATGCATGGGCCGGAATGGCCGCCATGCTGGGTGTGAACCCATTCACGCCACCTCCCGAAGAATTAATGCACCGAAGTCGAGCGGTCCGGATGCGGTCATAACGGAGTAGATGTTTCCTGTAATTACTATCCGGTCTGTTCCTTCGCGCCACCCTTCGACCATATCGGAAGCGTGATTCCTCGCCTCTTCTTCGGTCGAAAAAGTGTTGGGGTTTTTTATTTTCCCCGACACCATATCGATTTCATAGACAACGAAAGCCATTATGCCACTCCTGCCAGCTCGCGGGCCATCTTGCACCGATCCATTGCACCACAGGATCCGGAGAGGGAGCAGGTCTTATATCGGGGACACCCGATACAGGGACCCTGAAATTCATATTGGTTCTCAATCTCCTTTGCCTGGTATCGCAGTTCCTGAGCTTCGTATCTAAGAAGATCGGATTGTTTCTGCATGTTGGCTGCTTCCTCATAGAGTGAGGAAATCATTAGTCCGGCGCTTTCCGGGATTTTGTTCATGCTGACACCGCCAGAGGTGCAGTCTGTTCTGATACCTGGGCGATTGGCTCCCATGTAATTGTGGAAATGTTCGCAAACTTCCGTGAGCCTGCGATTGTTGACCGGATGTGTGAGAGCGGGGAGATATACCGCCTGCCGTGTATACTGTACATGACCGCCCGGCCGGATGCATTGATCCATGCCTGCCCAGCTTCGACAGGTTCTCCGGATCCGGACCATACCGGTGTCATATCCCAGACGATAACCCGTGCCTGGTCCACGGTGAGCCGGGATACATCGGAACGGGCGATCGCTGCCTGTATGATTTTCACATCTATTCTCAACATGCCGCCGGACAGTTTCACGGTCCCGACGTGCTGTATTTTGGTAAAAAGCGTTTGTAGCACTTTCTTTCACCACATATACTGTTAGCGTGAGAAGCTATAAGGCATCGCCATGCGTGGTGTGAAAGTGAATCGCATCATATCGCAGCGTATATTTGTGTAATATAAAACCTGCGGTGGCCCTTCGGGAAGGCCCACTGCCGGCCTCCGGCCGTCTCCGAGGGCCTTCCCTGCGGGTATGTTGCCCGGGATCTCTGTCGCTCCTCGACACCGCGACGGCCTGGCCGGCCGTTATCGGGTGTCTTCGTCGCTGGTTGTTGTTGGCCGGACCGGGTGGAATATTCCAGGAATCAAAGCGATGTCGCTCCTCGGCACCACGACCTCGCTCCGCTCGGTAACCGGGTGCCTCGTCGCTGGGTCCGGTGCCCCCCCTCCAACCCTATCATGTTTTGGTCAGGCCGTCGCAGGTGGCACGGCATCAGCCGGGCCTCGGCCTCCATAAGTAGCCCGCAAGCGGTAGCGGAAAGCGGGCGATATTGCTTACCGCGAAGGCAACGGTGTCTTCAGACCCGGTTGCCCGCGATGGGACAGGCGATGACAAGGAGCATCGCGACGAAGTCTTGGCCGTCAGTATCACACCGGTACAGTCTGAAAAATCAGGGCATGATGTGAGCGGAGGAGGACCGGAGCGGAACGAAGCGGAGCGAGGACCCGGACGGAGGGAACTTTATGCCCGATTAAATGTATCCAGTCAACTGAAGAACAAGGGAGCACCTCGGAGACGAGGGCCCGATGGCCTCGGCAGTGGTGCGAGCGACATTATTTGTGTGTTCACTTTCCGGAGCGGGGGCAGGTCCCCTGCGTTGGCGGCAGGTCCGCCACCGGCAGTGTGCACTATCCAGAAAAATAAGAAATGTGAATTGATTGCTTAAACAAACAAAAATCTATTGTTTTTTTAGAAACAGCCGAATTCTTATGAATGCGAGGGAAGGGATTCGAACCCTTGAACTCCTTCGAGATCGGATCTTAAGTCCGACGCCTTAGGCCAAGCTTGGCTACCCTCGCGCCTAGTACTATAGGATTGAGGATAGTAAAAGGCTTTGACTCCTCAACATTTCCTTAGGTATAATGTATTGCTGTATCTTCTGCCTGGAATAGATTCCAGGACCAGAAAATTTCCGAGATGTAGTGCCAACATTTATATGTATATTTTCCTCATCTTAATTCGATAATCTAAACTCTGTTTTTTAAAATAACAAAAATTTAAAAGAATACTGTGCCAACTTTGGTCGGGACCTCTTAAGTCCAGCACCGTTGGCCTGGCTTGGTTACCCTCGCGTAATGTAAAAGTCGCATAGTAAGTGCAATTCTTAGTTTGATAATAATATCCTTAAGTCCTCGATGCCAGGCACCATATAGTGCGAGTGAACTTCCCTATAACCGGGGAGGGAATGGTCCTGCGTGGGATCCGGTGGGTTACGAAGGTGATGTTCATCGTACATTTTTTAATTCAGTCTTTATGAAATACCGCGTGTTTGCCAAAAGTAAGAATCCAGTGGTTGGAAAAATGCCACCAGAGGGATGTAAAGAATTGTTAACATCATCGGGCATAATATCTCATGCGTTATTCTGTACTATATGCCCGCAATGATGTATCAAGCTCAACCCGGAATGATCGCTCATGGGCCCCCCGCAATGGGGATGCTCGTGATGCTCGTTCTCTGGCTTGTCCAGCTGGTTATTGCATACTTCATCTACAAGGATGCAAAAGATCAAAAGATGAGTGCCCCGCTCTGGTTCATTCTCGTCATCATCCCGTGTTTCGGGTACCTGATCGCGGTCCTTTACGTGATTATCCGTGAGGTCCGGAAGCCGCTCGAACCGGAAAAGACCCCGGTCGACATCCTGAAAGAGCGCTATGCCAGGGGAGAGATCACCGGGGAAGAGTTCGAGACCGCCCGAAATATCCTGATGAAATAATGGTCCCTACGAAGTCTGGGATGGTATGTTTGGTGGACCTCCAACGATGAATGCCCCGCGAAAACCCTCCCCCGGGGTTAGTCCCCCATGGGAGGGGGGACAGGGTTTAATCCCCAATGTTTTTCGAGGTGCATCATTTTTTGTGACTGAATTTCAGGAGATTTGAATAAACCGGTTTTTATAGTCTGAATCCATCCGTTTTACTTGAACGTGACTGTTTTAAATTGTTTATCTGGTCTGAATCACGGATTGAATATCATCTCTGTCACATAATATCCGGCCTGACCATCCGTTCCGGAACTACAAGGCGGTCATAGTCCTCCCCGGAAATGTATCCAAGTGTAATGGCCGCCTGTCTAGGTGACAGGTCATTGGCGACCGCGTAATTGACGATTTCAGATGCCTTGTCGTACCCGATGACCGGAACGAGAGCCGTAACAAGCATCAGGGACTGTTCAACGTACCCGGCGATCTTCTTCGTATCTGCCTCCATCCCCTCGACGGTATAGTGGAGGAAGGAATTCATACTGTCCGACAGTAGCCTGATGGAATGGGTGATATTGTAAATAATCAGTGGCTTGTAGACATTCATCTCGAGGCTCCCCCCGGCCCCACCCATCGCCACTGCCATGTCGTTTGCCATGACCTGGACCGATACCATCGCCAGTGCCTCACACTGGGTGGGGTTGACCTTTCCGGGCATCATCGACGAGCCCGGTTCATTGGCCGGAAGGACAATTTCCCGAAGACCTGCCCTGGGTCCCGAGGAAAGAAGCCGGATATCGTTGGAAATCTTGTAGAGCGAGACCGCCAGTGTTTTCATGGTTGCAGACAGGTTGACCAGCGCATCATGGGCCCCCTGCACGGCAAACTTGTTGGGTGCCGTAAGAAATGGTAGGCCGGTCAGCGAGGCGATCTCGGTAGCAACGTTTCCTGCATAACCGGGTGTGGTAGCAAGACCGGTACCAACTGCCGTTCCACCGAGGGCCAGCTGATAGACATCGCCAAGAGCCCGTTCAATACGGGCTTTGTTGTCGTCAAGCATACAGGCATACCCTGAAATCTCCTGTCCGAGTGTAAGCGGGGTTGCATCCTGCATATGGGTACGGCCGATTTTTACGATGCCGTCCCACTGCTCCGTTTTTACTGCAAGACCATCCCTCAATGCCGCAATCGCAGGAAGTAACCGGTGTTTTGTCCCTGATGCTGCTGCAATATGCATTGCCGTGGGAAAACTGTCGTTCGATGACTGGGACATGTTTACGTGGTCATTGGGATGCACGGGCTCCTTGCTCCCAAGTGGCATGCCTGCGAGCTGTGAACAGCGGTTAGCGATAACTTCGTTGATATTCATGTTAAACTGGGTCCCGCTACCGGTCATCCAGACGTGCAGAGGGAACATGTCGCCGTGTTTGTTGTCGAGGATTTCGTCGCAGACAGTAACTATCAGGTCTTTTTTGTCAACGGTCAGGCGCCCCGACTTACAATTTACAATTGCGCACGCTTTTTTTACATAGGCGTACGCAGTAACCATCTCGCCCGGCATGATATCCCCGCCAATGGAAAATTGCTCCAGTGACCGCTCTGTCTGTGCCCCCCACAGCTTACCAGCAGGGACTTTAATCCCGCCCAGGCTGTCCGTTTCGATCCGGTATCCGTTCATCCTGTTTACCTTGAAATTATCTCTTATACCCATGGTGCCTTAAACAGCTGCCGGCAGACTATTCCGTGAGCCGAAATTGATTACATAATCAGTATCTATACAAAATAGCGAGGAGACAAAAACCAGAAAATTGGAAATGAATGCCCAAAAAACGCAGATATCAGCCACCATTGTATCCGGTTTACCAGATACCGGGTATCCCGGACTGATTTCAGATATTTTAATAGCTCACGGGAGTAAAACTGATCAGTTGGTGAAGCGATGAAAAACCCAAACCGCTATCTAATCTTATCAATGGGCTTATTCGTGGTCTTCATATTCGCTGTTCAGGCTCCGTTGCTGGGATCTAATAATCATTATTCCCCAATGTTTAGTTTTGTCCAGCCAAGCTGTTCCGATTTTACAAGGTGGGTCATAAACCCGGGCCAATATCAAAACAATGACGAAATTTGTCATGGTCTCGGTCTTATCCCGGCACCCGTTGATCGTTCAGTTGTGCTTGGTAACAATCCAGTCCGCACCTTGCAACCAAAAATTATTGCTCCCAAAACCGGGAAGAATAGTTACCAGTTTCTTTAACGTACCCCCGGGTGAGTTTAGAATAACTATCGAAAACCGGATTATCCCCTAACCCCGTTACTTTTTCTTGTCGCCCCTTTGATCTCCGCTATGCCGGGTGTCCCCGATCCGCACCTATATCTGCGATCCCGCCGGACATATCGGGTGATGAACAAGAAAGAGAATGCGACAAAACTGGTCGATGAAGAGTCAGGACTGATGGAATGCCTCGTCTGCGGGGAGAAATACCACACAACGATGAAGCCCGGTCCTGACGGGAAGTTCCTCCCAGAGAACTGGGAGTGCGTCAACAAGTGCCGGCTGATCCACCACGACGAGAAACCGGCAGAGAAAAAATAACCTCATTCCTCTATTTCACCGCCATTAAATCCGTCCTGCCAAATCCTTTATCCGGATGTAATTGAGGTAGTGCCGGTCCGGGCATGACCGCGTCAGTTTACCCTCCCTCGTGCGAATCGGCAGAATAACCACATTCATAAAAAAAAATGGTAATTATGTAAAAACTGCCCCCAATATAAACTAAGCCAACATGAAATTAACTAGATCCGCATATAAATCTTTTTCACGATTGTTGTATCTCCATTCCATCTCTTTGATGTAATAGAGAAACTTTTCTTTCGAGATTCCA
>CAIKOD010000113.1 GCA_903828975.1 uncultured Methanomicrobiales archaeon
ACTGATATTCTTTGATGCCTGCATTTCAGCTATAAATTCATGAATAAGTCCTGCGTCATCTTCTGTTAGAACACCCAATGCGAGGCTCTTCTTGATAGAATTTTCTGCATGTTCGCTTTTTATTGAATGAAACGATCTTTTAGGAACAATCACCGGGGAATTGGCTGCCATTAATGGCAATAGGCATGCAGCCAATAAAAGAGTTTTGACAGACTTGGACAAACTGTCCGGATGCTGCTATGGGGACTCCTGACAATTAGTTTGATTCCCCTCTAAAATGTATCATTTTTGATGAAAAGAGCAAATATATTTTCTTTTCATTTTTCCGGATAGTGCGCTCTGCCGGTTGCGGACCTGCCGCCAACGCGGGGGTCCTGCCCCCACTCCGGAAAGTCCACGTGGAAACACAATGTCGTTCGCACCACTGCCGAGGCCTGCTGGCCTCGTCTCTGAGGCGCACCCTGATTCTTCGGTTGATTGAAAGGAACGACGGGCGGCATGTTTGCCTCCTTGTGTCCTCACTCGCGCCCTCTGGTCGCTTCGGTTCCGGGCCGCGTCGTCTGCACATCTCGCCCTGGTTTTTCATACTGCACCGGGGGAATGACGGCCATAACTTCGTCGCGTACTCCTCGTTATCGCCTGCTGTGATTTTTGATGCCGACCGAACCGATGTTCCGTCGTCTTCAAAAATGGGGCCATTGATATGCCCCCACAACATGCTTTCCGTAATCACTTGCCGGTTCTCTATGCCCGAGGCGCGTGGCGCCACCTGCGACGGGCCGACAGAATTGGGATGGGGGTTGGGTTGTAGCCCTTGGCCAGCGACGAGGCACCCGGTTACCGAGCGGAGCGAGGTCGAGGTGCCGAGGAGCGACATCGTGTTTGGGGCATTTCATAATCTACCCGGGCCCGGTAAACCTCACAACCAGCGACGAAGTCCCTGGTTGGTGCGGAGCGACATAACCAGGAACAAGGAGCGACATCGTGCCAGGGAATAAGAACCCGAAGGGGGGCGCTCGAAGGCCGGGCCTTCAGGGCCGGACCGTGCGACGCCCCGCAGGGAAAAATTTACTCCTGGTAGTTAATCTGATAAGAAACGGGATGCAATAGTTAAACCGACTGCGGCCGGTTTTATCTGTTGTGGACACTTGAACCGGTCGTAGTTACTTGTTTCTGTTCTCCCGTATAAATTCGGTAAGGTCCTCTTCACTGACCCGCCACTCCATACCGATCTTTATTGCACCCATCCGCTTTTTTAGAATTAGATTCCTGACGGTCTGGGGGTGAAGGTGCAGCATTGCGGCTACTTCCTCAGTCGTATAAAATGTATGAGGCGGGGTTTTAGCCATTAGTACTCAGTCCTCCCCTGGCAGCATAACTGTTATGACCGGCTCGCCATCGTCACCTGGTCCACAGACTGCTTTGAGTTCGACGGTTTCACCACCCCGGTGATGTATAATTCCGGTGGCCCTGGCCCTCTCCCGCAGGAGTTCAAAGGCCACCCGGAATATGATAACACTACTGCTGCGTGACCTGTTTGCTGACATCCGCAGCATCCAGAGCAGGTCCCACAGCCTGCCGGTCAGGTCCTGGTCGGGCATCTCGGGAAGATACGATGGTTCGATGTACTGGTACCACGCGGCCCGGGTGAATGCGACCGGGACCGAGATCCCGGCCTGCCGGGTGAGTCCCTCGGGTGCTGCGATCAATTCACCATCATTCAGGGCATCGGCCCGGGTATACCTGCTGATAATATCCTCCTCGGTCCAGAATGGGAGGGGGGTTGAGGTGGTCATACGCGACCTCCCCGGAGACGTGGTTTTCCGTTTGTAAACCCGGGTCGGATAACAATCTCATTCGAGGCCACTTTCGACCACATCCAGCCCATATTGTGATTGTGTGCATACACAGCAGCGAAATCAACTGCAGCACCATGATCGATGCATTCCGCGATGAGCCGGGGCCCAACACCCCTATTGACAAAAATTTTGTATTCCATCACCAATCACTCCCGTCTGATGGCCACTGGCCGTCAATCTCATCCACTTCAAGCGCGTCGAGGTCCCCGATCGTGATCGTGCCATCGCGGATTTGCTCCTGGACACACTCTTCGGGAGACTTACCGATATCGGCAAAAACAGAGACCCAGGCAGAGATCCGGACACTGATCGGGTCATCCTGGTCAGGTGGCTGAAGCCATTCTGCCTCAGCCCTTGCCCAGCCAACGGGAAGATCGCTCATTTATGCCACCTCCGTGATTAGTGCTCCAAAGTCCAGCAACCCCGACTGGGTCTGCACCAGGACCATGTTTCCCTCAAAGATTATCCGGTCGTCGCCTTCGCGCCACCCTTCGACAACTTTGACAGCGTGATCCCGTGCAGCTTCCCTGGTCTGAAAGGTGTGGGGGTCTTTCCCCTCACCCTTCACCAGGTCGACCTCATAGACAACGAACGACATCAAAGATCACTCCTGACAATCCCCATGCATGGGCTCATCGACAAGCAGCGCTTAATGGTTACGTGCTTTCCACATGCTCCATTCCAGTCAATTGTGTTTTTTGTATGGTACCAGCGGCACCCGATGCACCGGTCCCCAATCTCAACATCACAACCGAGGCCGATCTCCATCTCCTCGGCCTGATATGCAAGATCCTGCGCATCGAACTCAATCGCAGCAGCCTGTTGGTACAACCTGGCTGATTCTATCCTGAGACCTGCGATGATTGAGGCCTGCGGTTCGGTGATCATGCGGGCACCCCCTGGGGGGTTGCTTGCGCTGTTGCTCCCGGGGCGAATGGTTCCCAGCTGATCGTTGAGATGTTCGCGAACTTCCGCGATCCTGTGATGGTTGCCCGCAGGTGTGATAGTGGAGAAATGTATCTCCGGCCCTGAATCTGGTACATCACGGCACGGCCGGACCCGTTGATCCATGCCTGGCCAGCCTCTACCGGTTCGCCGGACCCTGCCCACACGGGAGTCATATCCCAGACTGTGACCCGGGCCTGTTCATCGACCAGGCGCGAAACATCCGAGCGGGCAATTGCCGCCTGGATTATTTTTACATCTATTCTCAACATGCCGCCGGACAGTTTCACGGTCCCGACGTGCTCGATTTTGGGAAATAGTGTTGTGGACACTTTAGTTCACCACATACACTATTAGCATGTGGAGCTATAAGGCAGCGCCATGCGTGGTGTGAAAGTGAATGGTGTTATTTCGTATCGTTTGATATCATATAATAAAACCCGTGGTCGCCCTTCGGGAAGGCCCACTGCCGGCCTCCGGCCGTCTCCGAGGGCCTTCCCTTCGGGTATGTTGTCCTGGTGGCACGCTGTCGCTCCTCGTTCCTGGTTACGTCGCTCCGCTCCGACCAGGAACTTCGTCGCTGATTGGTATGGTTGATCGGGACCAGGGGGAATATTGCAGGACCCAAACACAATGCCGCTCCTCGGCACCTCGACCTCGCTCCGCTCGGTAACCGGGTGCCTCGTCGCTGGCCTGGGTACTCCCTGTCCCAACCCTATCTTGTTTCGTCGGGCCGTCGCAGGTGGCACGGTCTCAGCCGGGCCTCGGCCTTCAACGGTAGCCCGCAAGCGATAGCGGAAAGCGGGCGATATTGCTTATCGCGAAGCAACGGTGTCATCAGACCCTGTTGCCCGCGGGATGGCAGGCGATAACGAGGAGTACGCGACGAAGTTATGGCCGTCATTCCCCCC